>DAOUID010000169.1:0-17403 GCA_034428315.1 Dehalococcoidia bacterium | reverse complement strand
CAGGAGACCCAGCCCTCAATCCTCGAGACGGGCATCAAGGTCATCGACCTCATCGCCCCCCTCGTGCGCGGCGGCAAGGTCGGCCTCTATGGCGGCGCCGGCGTCGGCAAGACCGTCATCATCCAGGAGCTCATCTCCAACATCGCCCGCGAGCACGGCGGCTTCTCCGTCTTCGCCGGCGTGGGCGAGCGCTCCCGCGAGGGCAACGACCTCTGGAACGAGATGAAGGAATCCGGGGTGCTTCCCCGCATGTCCATGGTCTTCGGCCAGATGAACGAGCCCCCCGGGGTCCGCCTCCGCGTCGCCCTCAGCGGCCTCACCATGGCCGAGTACTTCCGCGACGAGCAGGCCCGCGACGTCCTCTTCTTCGTCGACAACATCTACCGCTACACCCTCGCCGGCATGGAGGTCTCCGCCCTTCTCGGGCGAATGCCCTCCGCCGTCGGCTACCAGCCCACCCTCTCCACCGAGATGGGCGACCTCGAGGAGCGCATCACCTCCACCAAGAAGGGCTCGATCACGTCCTTCCAGGCCATCTACGTCCCCGCCGACGACTACACCGACCCCGGCGTCGCCACCACCTTCGGCCACCTCGACGCCGTCGTTGCGCTCGAGCGCTCCCTCGCGGAGCAGGCCCTCTACCCCGCCATGGACCCCCTCACCTCCTTCTCCCGCGCGCTCGAGCCGCGCATCGTCGGCGAGGAGCACTACGAGGTGGCCCGCGACGTGCAGGGCGTCCTCCAGCGCTACAAGGACCTGCAGGACATCATCGCCATCCTCGGCATCGATGAGCTCTCCGACGAAGATAAGCTCACCGTCGCCCGCGCCCGCAAGCTGCAGCGATTCCTCACGCAGCCCTTCTTCGTGGGCGAGGCCTTCACCGGCCGCGAGGGCCGCTACGTCTCCATCCGCGACACCGTCCGCGGCTTCAAGGAGATCCTCGAAGGCCAGCACGACGGCCTCCCCGAGCAGGCCTTCTACATGAAGGGCTCCATCGAAGAGGCCGTCGAGGAAGGCCGCCAGATGAGCGAGGAAGGCTAGTGCCGCTCTTCGTCGAGATCGTCACGGCCGAGCGCGTCGTCCGCACCGAAGAGGACGTCGAGGTGCTCATCGCCCCCGGCAGCGAGGGGCAGCTTGCGATCCTGCCCCGCCATGCCCCGCTCATGACGACCCTCGACTACGGCGAGCTCATCTTCCGGCGCGGTAACGACGAGTCCGCCTTCGCCATCGGAGGCGGCTTCCTCGAGGTGCACAGCAACCATGTCACCGTCCTCGCCGAGGCCGCCGAGGCCGCCGAGGACATCGATGTGGACCGCGCCGAGGAGGCCCGCCGCCGCGCCGAGGAGCGCCTCGCCGGCGGCCGCGAGGAAGGCGTCAGCGAGGCCGACCTCGCTCGCGCCCAGGCCGCCATGCAGCGCGCCCTCCTGCGCCTGCGCGTCGCCGAGCGCCGCCGGCGCCGGCCCGGCCCGCCCATGCCCGGAGGCTAGGTCCTTCGCGTCATTGTCCCTGCGTGTGGTGCGTGCCCCGCTCGGTGAGGCTGATCAGGTTGCCGTCCGGGTCGAGGTAGCGCGCCTCCCTGCCCCAGGGCGCCACATACGGCGCCTGGTCGACCCTGGCGCCCATCGCCACCAGCCGCTCGTGGGCGGCATCCAGGTCCTCGACGAACAGCCCGAATGCCGGCTCCCGCGCTGCTTCCCGTGGGAACAGGGCGAAGTGGAAGTACGGCCCGTGCCACGAGACCTCCTCGTGCCGCGGGTCGTGGCTCGACTGCAGGTCGATGCCGAGGCCGTCGCGGTAGAACCGCGCGGAGGCCTCCAGGTCTTCAACGTGAAAGGCGGCGAAGCAGGGTCGCACGTCGCTCATGGGGCGCCTCCTCGCGCCAGCATACGGCTCCCCTCGCCGGCGCCGGGATGGCCGCCCGCGCCGGTCCGCCGGTTTGCGGCTGCTTTCGCCCCGCCCCCATACTGAGACTCGGAATGGCCTCGAAACGCGGACAGGGTTCCTGCTACCAGGTACGGGGTGGCGCTGTTCTCCATGGCTCCGTGCGCATTTCCGGATCGGCCAACGCGGCCCTCGCCTCCATGTGCGCCGCCCTCCTCACCGACGAAACCGTCGTCCTCGAGAACGTTCCCGCCGTCTCCGACATCGACTCGCTCGCCGGCCTGCTCGTGCATCTCGGGGCCACCGTCGGGCGTCCCGAGCCCAACCGGGTCGAGATCAACGCTTCGCGCGTGGGCACCCTCGAGGCTCCCATCGACCTCGTCTCCGAGAATCGCGCCTCCTTCCAGGTCATGGGCCCCCTCCTCGCCCGTCACGGCTTCGCCGCCCTGCCGCCCCCCGGCGGTGACGTCATCGGTCAGCGCCCCATCGCCGTCCACCTCGATGGCTTCGAGGCCATGGGCGCCACCATCGACCGCGTCGGCGAGCACTACCAGGCCCGCGCGCCCCAGGGCCTCTCCGGCACCCGCCTCTTCGCCGACTACCCATCCGTCTCCGGGACGCAGAACGTCATGCTGGCCGCCACCCTCGCCCACGGCGAGACCACGATCGTCAACGCCGCCACCGAGCCCGAGGTCCAGGCCCTCGCCGCCCTGCTGAACTCGATGGGAGCGCGAGTCTCCGGCGCTGGTACCCAGACCGTCACGATCGAGGGCGTGGAGTCCCTCCGCGGCGCGACCTTTGCCCTCGTCCCAGACCGCATCGAAGCGGGCACCTTCGCTATCGCCGCCGCCATGACCCACGGCGACGTCGAGCTCGTCGACGCCCCCGTGGGCGTGATGGACGCCATCATCGCCAAGCTCCGCGCCGCCGGCGCCACCGTCGAGGCGCGGGAAGGCTCCCTGCGCGTCGCGGCCGGCGCCCGCCTCGCCCCCGTCGGCTTCCAGGCTCTCCCCTACCCCGGCCTCGCCACCGACCTGCACGCCCCCATGGCCGCGCTCCTCACCCAGGCCGACGGCGTCTCCATCATCCACGAGCGCGTCTTCGACAACCGCATGCTCTACGTGGACGAGCTCCGCAAGATGGGCGCCGAAATCGTCAGCACGGGCTCGTCCGCCATCGTCAGCGGCCCCACCCCCCTCCACGGCGCCCGCGCCCGTGCGCTCGACGTGCGCGCCGGGGCGGCGGTGCTCCTCGCCGGCCTCGTGGCCAGCGGCAAGACCGTCATCGACGACCTCCACCACCTCGACCGCAAGTACGAGCGCCTCGACGAGAAGCTCCGCGGGCTCGGCGCCGAGCTTGAGCGGGTGTAACCGGATGGCGTTCGGTTTTATTTCCAACACGCGCGCCGGCATCGACCTCGGTACGGCCAACATCCTGGTCTTCGTCCAGGGGCAGGGCATCGTCGTCAACGAGCCCTCCGTCGTCGCGCGACATAACCGGGACGACGCCATCGTTGCCGTGGGCGCCGAAGCCCGCATGATGCAGGGCCGCACGCCCGGCGCCCTCAGCATCATCCGTCCCATGCGCGAGGGTGTCATCGCCGACTACCTCACGACCGAAGCGATGATGCGCTACTTCATCGGCGTCGTGACCGGCCGCTTCAACCTCATCCGCCCCGAGATCATGGTCACCGTTCCCGCCGGCGTGACCAGCGTCGAGCAGCGCGCCGTGCGCGATGCCGCCGAGCAGGCCGGCGCCCGCCGCCCCGCCCACCTCGTCCCCGAGCCCCTCGCCGCCGCCATCGGCGCCGGCGTCCCCGTGGGGACCCCTCGCGGCAACATGATCGTGAACATCGGGGGCGGCCGCACCGAGGCGGCCGTCATCTCCCTCTACGGCATCGTCGTCAGCGAGTCCGTGCGCGTCGCCGGCGACCGCATCGACGAGGCGATCCAGGCCTACGTTCGCCGCCGCCACAACCTCATCATCGGCGAGAGCACCGCCGAGGAGATCAAGATCGCCATCGGATCCGCCATCCCCCTCGACGAGGGCGTCTCCACCCAGGTGCGCGGACGCGACCAGCTCAGCGGCCTGCCCCGCACCATCACCCTCAACAGCGACGAAATCGCGCAGGCCATCCAGGACGCCCTCGGCCAGATCATCCAGGCCGTGCGCAGCGTCCTCGAACGCACGCCCCCCGAGCTCGCCGCCGACGTTATCGACCACGGCATCGTCCTCACCGGTGGGGGCGCCCTCCTCCGTCACTTCGACGAGCTGCTCACGCAGGAGACCGGCGTCCCCTGCTACGTGGCCGATAGCCCCCTCGAGTGCGTTGCCGTCGGCGCCGCCATCTCCCTCGACCACCTCGAGATCATCGAGCGCAGCCTCCCGACCGAGGAGGAGCAGCTCGTCGGCCTCTTCCCCCAACCCGATCGCTGACCTACGCTCGATCCTTCGTGCCCGGGAACTCCACCGCCGAGCCCCTTGCCATCGGCCCCAGGATCAGCGTGGTCGGCGATAGCTGCTCGGGCAAGACCACCCTCGCCGCCGCCCTCGCCGGGCAGCTCGGCCTCCCCCACATCGAGATCGACGCGCTGAGCTGGCAGCCGGACTGGACCCCTACGCCCGACCACATCCTCCTGCAGGGCATCCACGAGGCTGTCGCCCAGCCTGGCTGGGCCATCGACGGCAACTACGGTCGCATCGTGCGGCCCGTCGTCTGGGGAGCCGCCGACACCGTCGTCTGGCTCGATTTCCCCCTGCGCGTCACGATCCCACGGACCCTCGCTCGCTCGTTCCGCCGCTGGCGGACGCGGGAGCTCCTCTGGGGCACGAACCGGGAGCGCCTCTGGGAGCACTTCCTCCCCTGGGACCGCTCCCTCATCTGGTGGACGCTCAAGAGCCACTTCCGCCGCCGCCGCGCCTACTCCGCCGCCATGACCGATCCGACGTGGGAAGGGACGCAGTTCATCCGTCTCCGCTCGCCCGCCGAGGTCGCGCCCTTCCTGGAACGAGTGAGGCTGCCGGTGGCCGCCTAGCTCCCGCCCGGAGCCAGCCCCTTCAGGTAGTAGGTCATCCCCTGCATCATGACGACCGGGTCGATCTGCCGGATCGAGACGCCCTCCGGCACGTGCGCCGAGATCGGCGCGTAGTTCAAGATGGCGTGCACGCCGCTCGCCACCAGCCGGTCCACCACCGCCTGCGCCGCCTCCGCTGGCACCGCCACCACCGCGATGTCGACCGGCTCGCTCGCCAGGAAGCCCTCCAGATCGTCCATCGAACGCACCGTGACACCCTGGATCGTACGCCCCGCAACATCCGGGGCGGCATCAAAGGCGGCGACCGTGTTGAACCCCTGCTGCACGAAGCCGTCGTACTCCAGGATCGCCTGGCCCAGCCGCCCGATCCCCACCACGCAAACGCTCCAGGTCCGGTCGAGCCCGAGGATCGTGCGCAACTGGTCCAGCAGGTCGGCCACGTTATAGCCGCGTCCCTGCTTCCCGAACCTCCCGAAGTAGCTCAGATCCTTCCGAATCTGGGCAGGCGTCACGTCGAGCTGCTCCCCCAGCGTCTGCGAGCTCACGACCGTCTCGCCCCCCGCCGCCAGCGTCGCCAGCGCCCGCGCATAGAGCGGCAGCCGGTTGATGACGACCTCGGGGATGACGGGTGTCATGGCTGGGGCCGGCCCCTCCTGCTCGTGCCCGCGAACCGCTCAGGCGGTTGTGAAAAATCGAACTTACGGATGGCCGCACTCTAACCCCCGCCTTCCGAGGGGGTCAACGACTCCGCGATTCGAACGGGAAGTGGCCGCCTGTTAGCGCCCCAGGAGCGCCGTGATCGTTGCCGACACGTGGCCGTCGTCGCGCTCCGCGACCGTTCTCGGATCGAGCAGCGTCTCCCCCGCCTCCACCCGCGCGATGATGGCAGGGTCCGCCTCCCGCAGGGCCCCCGCCAGCCACTCCGCCCCCCGCTCCGGGCGCAGTGCCGCGCACCAGGTCGGCCGCCCCGCCCCCGGCGCCGAGCCCCCGCCGATCATCGAGCGTGACTCCACCACCCGGCCTCCACCCGCCTGCGCCCACGCTTGCGCGCGCGGTTCGAGTTGCTCGCGCTCAAGCGCCAGCATCGACCAGACCGGGATCTCCTCCCGCTCCCTTCCCGCCACGTAGGCCATGAGCGTCGCGTTGAGCGCCGCGATCGCCAGCTTGTCGACCCGCAGGGCCCGCGCCAGGGGATGGCGTCGCAGCGTCGCCACCAGCTCGCCCCGCCCCACGATCAGGCCCGCCTGCGGTCCGCCCAGCAGCTTGTCCCCGCTGAACAGCGTCAGCTCCGCGCCCCCGTCCAGGCTCTCCCGCACCGTCGGCTCGTGCTCGATCCCGTAGTCCGCCGTCTCGATCAGGCACCCGCTCCCGAGGTCGTCCAGCAGGAGGATGCCATGCTCCCGCGCGAGGGCCGCCAGCTCCCCCAGCTCCGGCCGGGCGGTGAAGCCCGTCACCTGGAAGTTGGAGCGGTGTACCCGCAGGATGGCCGCCGTCTCGTCCGTGATGGCGTTGGCGTAGTCCTCCACGTAGGTGCGGTTCGTCGTTCCCACCTCGACCAGGTGCGCCCCGCTCTCCCGCAACACGTCGGGTATCCGGAACCGCCCCCCGATCTCCACTGCCTCCCCGCGCGACACGATCACCTCGCCTCCCTGCGCGAACACGTGCAGCGCCATCAGCAGGGCGGCGGCGTTGTTGTTCACCGCCAGCCCGTCCTCCGCGCCGGTCGTGCGACGGAGCAAGTCACGCACGTGCTCGTGCCGGCTCCCCCGGCTTCCCCCCTCCACGTCGAACTCAAGGTTCGTGTAGTCACGGGCCGCCTCCTCCATCGCCGCCACCGCCCGCTCGCTCAGGGGCGCTCTTCCCAGGTTCGTCTGCAGGATGACGCCCGTCGCATTCACCACCCGTCGCAGGGAGGGACGCACCAGCTCCCGCAGGATCGCGTCCGCTTCCGCCGAGATCGCCGCGAGGTCGGGCGCGGCCTCCCCCGTCCTCACCGCCTCCCGCGCGTGCTCGATGGCCGTGCGCGCCGCTTCCACCGCGAGCGCGTGCGGCCACGAGCCGTTGTCCCGCAGCTCGCCCAGGACCGCTTCGACGCTCGGAATGTCGCGAAAGGTAGACGACATGTCACGATCTTAACGCGAGCCCGCCACTCTTCGTGTTCGTAGGCGCGCTCTGCGGGAGAATCGGCGGGAAGAACCTCGATGGGAAGAGCCGTGAACCTCCGTATCCCTGGACCGACCCCTTGCCCCGATGACGTCCTCGAAGCCGTCGGCGGACCGATGATGAATCACCGCGGACCCGAGTTCGCCGGCATCATCAAGCGGGTCACCGAGGGACTGAACTGGGTCTTCGGCGTCTCCACCGACGTTCTCACGCTCACCGCCTCCGGCACCGGCGGGCTCGAGGCTGCCGTCATCAATACCCTCAGCCCCGGCGACCGCGTGCTCGGGGTCTCCATCGGCGTCTTCGGCAACCGGCTCGCCTCTATCGCCGAGACCTACGGCGCCGAGGTCGAGCGCTACGAGCTCGAGTGGGGCGCCGCCGCCGACCCCGACGAGATCGCGCGCCGGCTCGATGCGGACCCCTCGATCAAGGCCGTGCTCGTCACCCATAACGAGACTTCGACCGGTGTCACGAACCCGCTCGAGGCCATCGGCGCGGTCGTGCGCGAGCGGGGGCCGCTGCTCATCGTCGATGGCGTCAGCAGCGTCTCCTCCATCCCCTGCCCGGCCGAGCGCTGGGGCATCGACGTGCTCGTCAGCGGCTCGCAGAAGGGCTGGATGGTCCCGCCGGGACTCACCTTCCTCTGGCTCAGCGAGCGCGCCTGGGAGGCAAGCGAAACCGCCACGATGCCGCGCTTCTACTTCGACCTGCGCCGCTACCGCTCGTCGCTGGAGAACGCACAGACGCCCTGGACGCCCGCGCTTTCGGTCTTCTACGGGCTCGACAAGGCTTTCGAGTCGCTTCGCGCCGAGGGCCTTGAGGGCATCTACAGCCGCCACCACGCCGTCGCCCGGTACACCCGCGATCGCGTCCGTGCGATGGGGCTCGAGCTGTTCGCCCACGATGAGCGCTTCGCCTCCGACACCGTCACTGCCGTGCGCTGGCCCGACGATGTCGACGGCCTTGCTATTGCCAGGCGCGCGCGCGAAGAGTTCGGCGTCGTCCTCGGCGGCGGCCAGCAGAGCCTCCGCGGCAAGATCTTCCGGGTCGGCCACATGGGCTACTTCTCCCGCGAGGATATCGCCGCCGCCCTCGATGTCGTCGAACGCCTCCTCGCCGAGACCCCCGCCAGGGCCACGGCCTGACGAGTCCGCCGCGTGACTGAACCCGGCCCCCGGCCCCGCGTCCTCGTCGCCGACCCCATTGCCGATGAGGGCATCGCCATGCTCGAGCAGGAGGCCGAGGTCGACGTCCGCACGGGGATGTCTCCCGGTGAGTTCCGCGAGGCGATCGCCGGCTACGAGGCGCTCGTCGTGCGCAGCGAGGCCAGGGTCACCGCCGATGCGCTCTCCAACGCGGGCAGGCTCCAGATCGTTGCCCGCGCCGGCACGGGAGTCGACAACGTGGACCTCGAAGCCGCCACGGAGCGCGGCATCGTCGTCGTGAACGCGCCGCGCGGGAACACCATCGCCGCCGCCGAGCACGCCTTCGCCCTTCTCGTCTCGCTGGCCCGCCATATCCCCCGCGCCGACCGCTCCCTCCGTGGGGGCGAGTGGCGCCGGCGCGACTTCATGGGCGCCGAGCTCCGCGGCCGCACCCTCGGCCTGGTCGGATTCGGACCCATCGGCTCGGAGATGGCCCGCCGCGCCCTCGCCTTCGAGATGAACGTCGTCGCCCACGACCCCTTCGTCCCCGTCGAGCGCGTCCGCGCCCTCGGGGCCGAAGCCGTCGGGCTCGACCGGCTCTATGCCGAGAGCGACTTCATCAGCGTCCACACCCCCCTCACCGCCGCTACCCGCGGCATGATCGCCCGCCAGCAGTTCGCCGCGATGAAGGACGGCGTCCGCCTCGTGAACGCCGCCCGCGGCGGCATCATCGATGAGAACGACCTGCTCGATGCAGTACGTTCCGGCAAGGTCGCCGGAGCCGCCCTCGACGTGTTCACGTCGGAGCCTCCCGGCGAGCACCCCCTCCTCGAAGAGGAGCGCATCATCGTCACCCCCCACCTCGCCGGCTCCACCGTCGAGGCACAGGAGCGCATCGCCATCGATATTGCCGAGCAGGTGCTCGACGTGCTCGCCGGGCGCCCGCCCCGCTACCCTGTCAACGCCCCCCTCGTGCCCCCCGAAACGCTCGAGGTCGTCGGACCCTACCTCGCTGTCGCCGAGCTGCTGGGCACAGTCGCGACGCAACTCCTCCAGGGCCAGTTGACGACCATCGATCTCGCCTTCTTCGGCGAGATCGCCGAGCACGACGTGACGCCCCTCAAGGCCTTCGCCATCCGTGGCCTGCTTCGGCCCATCAGCGTCCAGAACGTCAACCTCGTCAACGCGACCAGCATCGCCGAGGATCGCGGCTGGACGATCGACGAGCGCCTCCGCGCCTCGCACGACGAGTTCCACAACCTCATCGAGTTGCGCGTCGGCAGCAGCGAGGCCCAGGTCACCGTCAGCGGCACCGCCACCCACTCCCGCCCCACGCTCCTCCGCATCAACGACCTCGACATCGACATCGTCCCCGATCCCGCCGGCTTCCTCCTCGTCTGCGAGAACGAGGACCGCCCCGGCATGATCGGACAGATCGGAACCCTGCTTGGCGCCCAGGACATCAACATCAGCGCCATGCGCGTGGGCCGCAGCAGCCCCCGCGGACGCGCCCTCATGGTCCTGATGCTCGACGACGAGCCCGACGCAGCCGGCCTCGAAGCGATCGCCGCCGCCGAGGGCATCGCCAGCGCCCGCCTCGTTCGCCTCTAGGCGTCCAGTGTCCCCCGTGGAGATCACCGACCTCTCCCCCGACGACGAGGAAGCGATCACGCAGATCGCGCGCATCATCGTCGAGGCGTTCCGCGACCACACACCCTCGTGGCCCGACCTCCCGAGCGCCGAGTCCGAGGTGCGCGAGTCGTTCGGCGAGGACCGTCTCAGCCGGGTCGCGCGCGACGGCGGTGTGGTCGTCGGCTGGATCGGCGGCATCAGCGAATACGACGGCCACGCCTGGGAGCTCCACCCCCTCGCCGTCGACCCCGCCCGCCAGGGCGAGGGCATCGGCCGCGCCCTCGTGGCCGACCTCGAACGGCAAGTGGCCGCCCGTGGCGCCACGACCCTCTACCTCGGGACGGATGATGAGGACGGCCGCACCTCCCTGAGCGACACCGACCTCTACCCGGATCCGCTCGCGCCACTGGCGGCCATCACCAACCCGGGCCGCCACCCCTACGAGTTCTATCTGTCCTGTGGCTTCTCCGTCGTCGGGGTCATCCCCGACGCCAACGGACCGGGCAAGCCCGACATCCTCATGGCCAAGCGCGTCGCGAAGTACTAGGCGCTAGGCCGAGAGCGGCGCGAAGACCAGCCCCGTGCCCAGCTTCGGGTAGTAGAACGTCGATTTCTGCGGCAGGCGCTCGCCCCCGTCCGCGAGCGTGATCACCTCGCTCGCGGGCACGTGCTGCAGCAGGAAGCCCGTGCCTCCTCCGCCCAGAGCCTCTACCACGTCCGCTACTTCGTGCGTGAAGGTGACCGCGCCCGCGCGCAGGTCCTCGTCGCTGATATCCCAGAGCGGGTCGAGCACGCCCAGCCGCAGCAGGATCGGCGCCGCGGAGGCCCATCGCGGGCTCGCCCCCGCGGGCGCCAGGCTCGCGACAGCGTCCTCGCTCCTCGGCCGCAGCAGGTGGACGGCGTCCGGCGCCAGGTTGACTGCCACGATCGCCTCCGGCGAGGCCGCCCGCAGCGCCTCCAGCGCTCCGGGCTCGATGGCCACCGGCGCTTCCTCCACGTCGAAGAGCGGCTCCAGACGCGCTCGCCAGTCCTCCGGCGCCTCTCGCGGGACGTAGCGGTGAAGGGGCCGCACCACCAGCCCCTCGTCCTCCACCGGCACCACCCCCGCCATCGCAAACCGCGCCGGATGGTCGCTTGCGAGCGTCCCTTCCTGTTCCGCCAGCCACGTCCGGTACGCCACTGAGGTCTCGTACCGGTGGTGTCCGTCGGCGATGTAGAAGGCCTCCGACAGCAGCGGCGCAAGCGGCCGCAGCGACGTCCGATCCGCGGGCAGCACCCACAGGCGGTGCGCCACCCCGTCCGCCGTTAGCCCCGATGCGTCCGGATCCGCTCCCTCCGCGGTCCCGGCGAGCAGGTCCGCCAGCTGCCCCGAGCGGTCCCGCGCGAGCATGAAGATGGGGCTGAACTGCGTCCCCGTCGCCTGCAGCAGCCGCAAGCGGTCCTCCTTCGGCGCCGACATGGTGAATTCGTGCGGGAGCACCGCTCCCTCCTCCCACGGCTGCGACTCCACCCCGCAGATCAGCGCCCGCCGCCTCCGTTCGATGCCCTCTTCCACGAACACCTGCTCGTACACGTACAGCATCGGCTCCCCGTCACGCTGGACGATCCCCTCCGCCTCCCACCGCGCCAGCTCCGCGGCGATCGCCTGGTACTCCTCGCCTGCCGCCTCCAGTCGCACGGCGTTGTGTGGCGACAGCTCGGCAAGCCGCTCCCGCTCGCGCTCCCCGATCACATCGAACGGCGGCGCCAGCAGCTGGTCCAGCGCCCCCGCCCGGGCCGTGTAGCGCAGCCCCCGGATCGGCATCAGCCTCGGCATCGGCCACCTCCGTTCTCCCAGTCCACCATCGTGGCTTTGGCCCCGCCCTGTAGAATCGGGTTCCCGCCATGAAGCGCGCGCCGTACTGTGTGTTCTGCAACATCGTCGCCGGCACCGAGCCCGCGAACATCATCTACGAGGACGACGAGGTCATCGTCATCCAGAACGTCCTTCGCTGGGTGCCCGTCATGCTGCTCGCCATGACGAAGGAGCACCGAACCCAGGCCGAGCTCTGGGAGGATGGCATCGAAGCCGTTGGCCGCATCGCCCACAAGATCGGCGCCGAGGCCTGTCCGGACGGTTTCCGACTGCTCTCCAACTTCGGTTTCGAGGCCATGCAGAGTCAGGAACACGGGCACCTCCACATCGTCGGCGGTACGCACCTCGGCCCCTACGTCTGAGCAGCGCGCAGCGCCTCGCGCTGCCGCTCGAACAACTCCGCGATGCCGCCCCGCGCCAGCTCCACCAGCGCGTCCAGCGACGCCCCGTCGAACGGCTTCCCCTCCGCTGTCCCCTGCACCTCGACGAACGCGTCCCCGCCCGTCATCACGACGTTGAAGTCGACCTCCGCCGCAGCGTCCTCCTCGTAGCAGAGGTCCAGCACGGGCGTTCCCGCGACGATCCCCGCCGAGACCGCCGCCACCTGCGTCGTGATCGCCTCCGCCGGGATCAGGTTCTTGAGGGCCAGCTTCTCCGCCGCCAGGCGAAGGGCGACGAAGCCCCCCGTGACCGACGCCGTGCGTGTGCCGCCGTCCGCCTGCAGCACGTCGCAGTCAACCGTGATCGTGCGCGGCCCCAGCAGGTCCAGGTCGACGGCCGCTCGCAACGACCGCCCGATGAGCCGCTGGATCTCCTGCGTGCGTCCCCCCGGCCGCCCCCGCTCCACCTCGCGCTGGGTCCGTGTCGAGGTCGAGCGCGGCAGCATCGAGTACTCGGCGGTCACCCATCCGCTCTGGGTGTTCCGCAGCCAGCCGGGCTGGCGCTCCGCCACGCTTGCCGCGCAGAGCACGCGCGTCTTCCCGAAGCTGATGAGGCAGCTTCCCTCGGCGAATTCCTGGTAGCCCGTCTCGATCGTGATGGGGCGCAGCTGGTGGGCCTCGCGGCCGTCGACTCGTGCTGGCATGGGGCTAGCTACGCTACCCCTCCCCCTCGGCAGGCGCAAAGCTGCCCTCCCACCGCTCCGCGAGCACCGTGATGCTGGTCCCGTCGCTCACGATCGTTACCCGGCCGTGCAGGTCCGTGCGCAGCACCGCCCGCCCCGCGAGGTCCACGAGCGTCTCGTCCGTCGGGTGCCCGAAGCGGTTGCCCTCCCCCGCCGAGATCACCGCCACGCGGGCGCCCGTGTCCTGCAGGAAGCCGTCGGCGTTCGTGCTGGCTCCGTGGTGCGGGACCTTCAAGACGTGCGCGCCGATCGCGCCCGTCGCCATCAGCGCCCGCTGCGCCGTCCCCTCGATGTCGCCCGTGAGCAGGATGACGGCGTCCCCGTAGGTCACGCGGAGCACCACCGAGAGGGTGTTGCGGGGCCCTTCGAGCGGCCCCGCCGGTGGCCACAGCGCCTCGAAGCGGACCCCGTCCACTTCGAAGGCGTCACCCCGGCGCAGCGCGTGCCGCGCGCCGGCACGCTCCTCGAAGCGCTCGAAGATGGCGGTCTCGCGCTGCTCCCCGTTGTCGTACACGCGCCCCACGTCGAAGCGATCGAGGAGCGCCGGCAGCCCCCCGATGTGGTCCGAGTCCGCGTGCGTGAGCACAACCGCCGCGATCTCCCGCTCCCAGTGGGGAAGCACGTCGCTGAGCTCCCGGGCCAGCACGAGGCCGCTCGGTCCCCCGTCCACCACCACCCGCTCCCCGTTGGGCGTTGTCACCAGGATGGCGTCGCCCTGCCCCACGTCCAGCACCGTCACCTGCAACGTCCCGGGACCACCCGCTGGCCAGACGCTGATCGCAACGACCGCCGCCACGAGCGCCCCCGCTGCGCTCGCCAGCGCTGCCGCCCGCACCGTCCGGACGGCGCCGGCGGGCGAGTCCGGTGGCGCGAGTCTCGGCGCGAGGTGCCGGTATGCGGGCCATGCCAGCGCCCCCAGCGCGACCATCGCCGCCACCGCCGCCTCCGCGCCGAAGCGGGGCACGGCGACCGCTGCTCGCGGGACGCTCGCCCCCGCTTCCGCCATCCAGATGATGAACGCCAGCGGGTAGTAGGCGGCGAGTCCGATGGCCCACCCCGCCGGCTCCCACAGCGGCCCCGCGACCGCCGCCGCCCCGCTCAGCCAGAACGCCACCGCGAACACCGGCACGGTCGGGATGTTGACCAGCGGCCCGATCAGCGACACCTGCCCGAACGTCACCCAGAGGAGCGGCAGGGCCGCTACCCACGCCGCCAGCGAGAGCGCCGCCACCTCCAGCAGCACATTCGGGACAACTCCGGCGGCTCCCAGCCGCCCGAGGGTCCAGGCCAGCCCGTAGTGAATCCACGGCCCGAACACGATGAGCCCGGCGGTCGAGGCGACGCTCAGCTGGAACCCCGCCTCGAGGGCCAGCCGGGGCTGCGCCGCCGTCATCACGATCGCGGCCGCCGCCAGCGCCGCCAGTCCGCTCCGGGGCCGCCCCAGCCAGAACCCCACCAGCACGATGAGCGCCATGATCGCCGCCCGCACCACCGTCTCCTCCGCTCCCGCGAGGAACACGTAGAGCACGAGCGAGCCGGCGGCAGGGGCAATCGCCCAGTTGCGCCCCACCAGCGGCACGAACAGCAGGAACGCCAGCGCCGTCACCAGCGCGATGTTCGAACCCGAGACCGCGACAAAATGCGCCAGGCCCGTTTCCCGGAACGACTCGGTAAGGTCCCTCGGCATCGTGCCGTCGCGGCCCATGACGATGCCGCTCCCCAGCGAGGCCGCCGGTTCCGGGAGTGCCGCCTGCATCGACCGTTCGAGGTGCAGCCGCATCTCCGCCGCCAGCGCCCGCGGATGGCCGCGCGGCCCCTCCCCCGTTCGCTCCACCCTCGGGAAGCTCATCGTCCCGACCACGTCCCGCCGGGCCAGGAAGGCCCGGTAGTCGAACGCCTCCAGAACGGGCGCCTCCTCGATCCTGCCCGAGAGCCTCACCGGCGTTCCGTGGGCGAGTTGCTCCGTCTCGCGCACCGTGATGAGCACGCGCCCCTCCGTCTCGCGCCACGTCCCTGCCGCCTCCACCCGGTCCGCCCGCACGTGGTAGCGCAGCGTCGTCAGCCCCGGGTCCGGCTCCGAGTCGACCCGCCCCTCGATCGTCACCATGCCGCCCAGCGAACGAGCGAGGTCGGGGAGGGGCCTGTCCGCCCACTGCTCGAAGCGCCAGGCGCCGAGCAGCGCCAGCACAGCCGCCGCCAGCAGCAGCACCCCGGCGCTCCGTCCCCGCAGGACCAGCGCCGCCGGCGCCGCTGCGGCGAACCACGCGCCCGCAACCCACACCGGCGCGTCCCACACCGCCACGGCCGCGAAGCCCAGGAGCCATGCAGCGGCGAGGAGTGGAAGCGTCACGGGATCGAGAGGTTACGGCGCCCGCTCAGGCGACGAATCGGTAGCCCTTGCCACGGATCGTCTCGAGCTGCTCATCGCTGCCGAGAACCGACCGCATCTTCCGGCGCAAGTTGCTCACGTGCGCCCGCACCAGCGTGTTCGCCCCGGCATCGTCGTGGTACTGCCACACCTCGGCCAGCAGTGTGCGGGGATGAAGAATTTCGCCCTCGTGCGCCATCAGGTACGCCAGCAGGTTCGCCTCGATGTTCGTCAGGTGTTCCGAGCCTTCGCTCCCCTTGAGCGTGTTCGTGTCGGTTTCCACCTCGAAGGGAGCGCGGGCGCTCCGCGTCGGGTCGCCCAGCATGCTGCGAAGGGTCTCGCCCAGCTTCTCCAGCGGGAACGGCTTCTTGATCACGGGGCCCGGAAGGTGGAAGTGCGGTCGCCGGGACCCCTTCCTCAGCAGGTACACGAGCGAAGGAGTTTGCTGATCGCCGTAGGTGCGAGCCATCCACTGGCTGAACTGCGTGAAGCGGGAACCCGGCTCTCCCCGGGGCACCCCCTGCACGTCGACCACCATCGCCGCGGGAGCGGACGGATCGAGGTGCGCCATCAGTACGTCGTAGTTCGGGAAGACCGTCACCTCGTACCCGCGCTCGCGCAGGTACGTGTCCAGCGCGTCGCGCATTCGGGCGTCTCGGCTAACCGCTACAACGACAGGCATCTAGTCTCGCGTTCTCGGGTGGCTCGCGCATACTAGGATGCTGGTCTGGGGTGTCAAGACAATCGAGCGACATAAATTTATGAGTTCCGGCGAGAACCTTCGGCGGCCCGATCGAGGGCCTCGCAGGCGGCGATCTCCGAGGCCCTTCGGGACCCCCGTTCGCTACTCGTCGGTGGCCGCCAGCTCATAGGTCAGACGCTCGATCCGTGCGCGGATCACCCGGTGCGGAGCGTCTTCCTCGATCCAGATCAGCTGGGTCACCGTGCTCGTCACGATCCGAACCTTCCAGGCCGTGAACGTCCCCGCTGGCGCCTCCACCACCTCCCGCTCCTCCACGAACACCTCGGCCGAAAACACCCTGCCGGTCGACGCATTCACGTTCGTGAACGCCCCTTCGAAGCCCTCCCGGAGGGGGATCCCCCGCACCAGCCAGAGCAGCTCTTCGTCGTCGTAGAAGGCGGGCTCGGGAACGTCGTCCGTCGGCTCGGGAAGCGCCCGTTCAGCCTCCAGCGCGTCCGTCGGCTCGGCGCCGCCCTCCTCGAACTGCTTCGACTCGAAGCGCACGATCCCCTCGTCCGGAAGGTAGCGCGTCGCGAACTGCCGCGCGTCGCCCTCCTCCAGGTCCAGGACGACGCGCAGCGACGACATCGGACGCAGTGTCGCCGAGTCCACGCGGGCGGACCCGTTGTCCTCGTAGCGGCCTTCTCCGGCGTCGCGGCAGAGGCGGCGCACCTCGGTCACCCCGGGCGAGACCCCCGGTTCGGTCTCCAGCGTGCACGTTCCTTCGAGGTTGTCCCGCTGCACGAGGTTGTAGTGCAATCGTTCCGGCCCGGTCCACGGCGCCTCCGCGAAGATGGGTGGATGCGACTCGATCGGCTCGCTGCCGCAAGCGGCGAGCGCCGCGCCGGCGAGTGCGAGGGCGGCTACCGCCAGCCAGCGCCTCACCCGACCGCCACCGCCGCCCGGTCGATGCGCCGCAGCGCCTCCTCGATGCCGGCGGCATCGACGTCCTTGTGCGTCACCATGCGGATTCGGGCCGGCCCGAAGGGCACGGCCCGTACCCCTGCCTCCGCGAACGCCCCGAGCCAGCCGTCCCGTGTTCCCTCAACCACCTGCAGCACGACGATGTTGGTCGCCGGGGCCTCCACGGCGAACGCTCCCAGCCGTCCCAGCCCCTCCGCCAGCCTCCGCGCCTTCGCGTGGTCCTCCGCCAGTCGCTCGACATTGTGCTCAAGCGCGTGGATGCCGGCGGCGGCCAGCACCCCCGCCTGCCGCATCCCCCCTCCCAGCATCTTCCGCTCTCGCCTTGCCCGCTCGATCAGGTCGGCGGGTCCACAGAGTACCGACCCCACGGGGCATGCCAGCCCCTTGGACAGGCAGAAGGAAATCGAGTCGGCGGAAGCGGCGAGCTCCGCCGCCGGCGTCTCGCTCGCGACCTCGGCGTTGAAGATGCGCGCCCCGTCGAGGTGAACGCTCGCGCCCGCCTCGTGTGCGATGGCGGCCAGCGCCTCCGTCCGCG
>DAOUID010000168.1:0-2235 GCA_034428315.1 Dehalococcoidia bacterium | reverse complement strand
TGAACGACGACCAGATGACGGACGACTACCACTACTACATCTTCCCGAACATCACGCTGAACACGCACCACACGGGCGTGATGGTCTTCCGGCAGCGTCCGCACCCGACGGACCCGAACAAGATGTACTTCGACCTCCAGAACTACGCGCGCATTCCGGACGGGGCGGAGCCGCCGCCGCGGCCGGTGCACACGACCTACAAGCACGGCGAGATCTCCATCGGCCTCGTCCTCGACCAGGACTCGTACAACCTGCCGCGTGTGCAGAAGGGGATGAACTCGCGGGCCTACAAGGGCCTGCTCATCAACTACCGCGAGCGCCGCATCCGGCACATGCACCAGACGATCGACGACTACATCTACGGGCCGGACCGCTAGGCCGGGCGCGCGACCCCGAACGCGAGCCGCGGCGCCGGGCCACGGCTCGCCGGCCCGTGGTACGAGGAGCAACGAGATGAGCGAGCAGACCGACAGCGAGACCCCTTTCACCCCCGTGGGGCCGGCGAACATGCTCAAGCCGGGCGAGACCGCGATCATCGAGATCGGAGACGACTCGATCGTGCTCGTGCACCTGGTGGACGGGTACTTCGCGATCGAGAACCGCTGCTCGCACGACGACGGGCCGCTGGGCCAGGGCAGGCTCGTGGGCTTCGAGATCGACTGTCCGCGGCACGGGGCGAAGTTCGATGTGCGGGACGGGGCGGCGAAGTCGCTGCCGGCGTTCCGCCCGGTGGCCTCGTTCCCCGTGCGCTACAACGAGGACACGGACGAGATCGAGGTCCAGTACAAGAAGCCGGAGCCGCAGGCGTACGAGGACCCGCGGGGGTTCAACTTCAACTTCACCTAGGAGCGAGGCCATGACGCACTCAGGAGACTGGCGGGAGGCGTACAAGGAACGCCTCTGCAGCGTCGAGGAAGCGATGGCCCTCATCGGCGAGGGCGACCTCGTGACGATGGGGGTGCTGACGCCCGGTCAGCTCGGGGCGGCCCTGGCGGACCGCGCGGAGCAACTGGATCGCGTCGACATTCGGGCGCTGGCGCCGACGGAGCCGCGCCTGTTCGGTCCCGGACAGAACGGCGAGCGCGAGATCGAGCTGTTCATCGGAGAGCCCCTGCGGGCGGCGCACGACGCGAAGATCGCGACCTACCTGCCGAACACGTTCATGCTGGGCATGAAGGCGCACGACGCGGGCCGCGAGGAGGCTCGCCTTCCCGACGTGCAGATCACCTCGATCAGCGAGCCGAACGAGTCGGGCTACGTGCAGTTCGGGGTGCACATGTGGACGCGCAAGGCGTACACGAAGCGGTGCCGCACGACGATCGGGATGATCGACCCGAACCTCACGCCGGGGCACGGCGACATCTGGGTGCACGTGAGCGAGTTCGCCGCGCTCATCGAGGGGGTCATCCCTCCGGTGAACGTGGACGCGGTACGGGAGCGGGTGGAAACGATGGCTCCGGAGGAGAACCGCGCCGAGCTGCTGGAGCTCCTGGGCATGGCGAGCCTGGACCAGATCGCGCTGGCCGAGGGCATGTACCACATGCTCCCGCCCAAGATCGTGCGGCAGGCGTTCGGGCTCGCGGAAGTGGACGACGAGGCGCAGGGGATCGCGGACAACCTGGCGCCCCTGATCCGGGACGGGGACACGATCCAGGTTGGGGTGGGCACGCCCAGCGCGCTCATGTTCAAGGCGGGCGCCTTCGACCATGCCCAGCACCTGGGCGTACACACGGAGCTGGGATCTCCCGGACTCGGGCAGCTCTGGGCGAACGGCAACATCGACAACTCGCGGAAGACGATCCACAAGGACCGCTGCGTGGCGGTCGCGTGGACGGGGTGCGACGGAACGGACCTCGGCATCATCCGGGACAACCCTGCGTTCGAGGTATATGACCCGAACTACCTGCTGAACCCGGCGCTGATGTCGCAGAACAGCCAGATGACGTCGATCAACAGCGCCGTCGCGGTGGACCTGCTCGGCCAGATCGCGAGCGAGGATCGCTACGGCGGGCAGATGATCAACGGCACGGGCGGGCAGCCGGACACGCACATCAGCGCGGCCCTTTGTCCCGACGGCCGTGCCATCACCGTTCTGCGTTCGACGGCGCTGGAAGGCTCGCTCTCGAAGATCGTGGCGAAGCACGAGGCGGGAACGCTCGTGACGATCCCGCGCTACCTGGCGGACACGATCGTGACGGAGTACGGGGTGGCGAAGCTGCTCGACAAGAACCACCG
>DAOUID010000167.1:0-2672 GCA_034428315.1 Dehalococcoidia bacterium | reverse complement strand
GCTGGCGGAAGCCGATGTCCTTGCTCTCGGTGGCGGGGAAGAGGCGGATGGGGATGCTCACCATGCCGAAGCTGATGACACCCTTCCAGATCGCTCGGGGCATGGCGCGCCTCCAGGAATGCCGCCTTCTGTTGGCAGCCCCAATGAGTGTACGGCCACCGGCACGAGTGCGTCAGCCGGGGCCGGGGCCTTAACCGCACATGGTAAAGTAGAAGGGCCGAATCTCCGTCGAGTCTCCAGATTCGCCGGGGAGCGGGGGAACCGTTTGTTGGGGTGTATTGCGCGCGAGCGCAAGGGCGAACTCCGACGCCGAACCCGTCAGCTAACCCCGCAGGCGTTCGGAGGCTCGCGACTGCGCGAACAGCCTCCCAGCCGGCGGTCTCGAGCCGGGACCGCCCGTCCGGCCCCAGGGCGCGGACCTATACAGAGCCAGAGGAGGCACCCCTTATGACCAGCAACGTCGTCGAACTTGCCGACGAGGCCCCGGAGCGCGCGAAGTACCGCGCGATCACCCTCCACAACATAGAGGGACTGCCCCAGGCGGAGCGCCTGAGCAAGGATCAGCGCTTCGCGATCGACGTGGTGTCCCGCGTGCTGCCGTTCAAGACGAACAATTATGTCGTGAATGAGCTGATCAACTGGGACGACGTGCCCAACGACCCGATCTTCACCCTCACCTTCCCCCAGCAGAACATGCTCCGCGACGACCACTTCGACGAAGTGGCAACCCTGGTCTCGCGGGAAGCCTCAAGGGCCGAGATCGACGAGGCTGCGAACCGCATCCGCATGACGCTGAACCCGCATCCCGCGGGCCAGCTCGAGCACAACGTGCCGGTTCTCTACGAGGAGACCGTCGAGGGGTTGCAGCACAAGTACGAGGAGACGGTGCTCCTCTTCCCGAGCAACGGACAGACCTGCCACGCCTACTGCACGTTCTGCTTCCGCTGGCCGCAGTTCGTCGGCCTGGACGACCTGAAGTTCGCGACGAAGCAGGCGAACGGGCTCGTCGCCTACCTGCGCGAGCGGCCCCGGGTGAGCGACGTGCTCATCACGGGCGGCGACCCGATGGTGATGAAGACGCGGCGCTTCAAACAGTACATCGACCCGATCCTGGAGGACGATCCGCCCAACCTGCGGACGATCCGGATCGGGACGAAGGCGCTCGGCTACTGGCCGTACCGGTTCACGACGGACGACGACGCCGAGGAGATGCTGGACATCTTCCGGCGCATCACGGCGACCGGGCGGCACCTCTCGATCATGGCGCACTTCAACCACCCGCGAGAGCTGAGCACGCCGGCGGTGCGCGAGGCGACGGAGCGCATCCGGGAGACGGGCGCGCAGATCCGGACGCAGTCGCCGATCATGCGGAACATCAACGACAACTCGGACGCGTGGGCGGAGATGTGGCGCGAGCAGGTGCGGATCGGAATGATCCCGTACTACATGTTCGTGGCGCGCGACACCGGCGCGAAGCACTTCTTCGAGATCCCGCTGGTGCGGGCGTGGGAGATTTTCCGCGGGGCCTACAACCAGGTCAGCGGCCTGGCTCGGACGGTGCGCGGGCCGAGCATGTCGGCCGAACCCGGCAAGGTGGCCGTCTCGGGACCGGCGGAGGTCGCCGGGCAGAAGGTGCTTACGCTCAACTTCCTGCAGGGCCGCGATCCCGACTGGGTGGGACGCCCGTTCTTCGCCCAGTACGACGAGTCGGCCACGTGGCTGAACGAGCTTCGCCCGGCCTTCGGGGAGGAGAAGTTCTTCTTCGAGGACGAGCTGGCGCACCGCTACGAGGCGGGCATCGGGGCGGGTACGGAGAGCTAGGGCCACGCCCCCGACACGACCGAACGGGGCCCGCTGTGCGGGCCCCGTTTCACGTCCGGACGGCACGCGGCAGCGGGCGGGCGGGGCGGCTATCCTTGGCGCGTGCCCGAGCAGGAAGCCAGGACCGAGGCCGAACAGGAGGCGCTCCTCGCGAACGAGGGGTTCTACCGCGCGCTCGGGAACTCCGACATGGGGGCGATGGAGCAGGTGTGGGCGCGCCTCACGCCCGTGACGTGCCTGCACCCCGGCTGGACGCTCCTGAGCGGCCGCGAGGAGGTGCTCGAGAGCTGGCGCACCATCCTCTCGAACCCGAACCAGCCCCGCATCGTGGGGGGCGGCGCGAGCGTCACGGTGACCGGCAACACGGCCGTCGTCCTCTGCCGCGAGGTCGTCTCGGGTAGCCCCCTCTACGCGACGAACGTGTTCGTGCGCGAGGAGGGCTCGTGGCGGATGACGCACCACCACTCGGGTCCGGTGATGGTTCACAAGCCGGACTAGTGACGAGTGGCTAGTGACTGGTGACTAGTGGTTAGTGGTCGACTGCCTTCGACCGGCGCTTGAAGCCCGAATCACGAGCCACCATTCACTAGTCACTAGCCACTACGGCCTGAAACCCTCGCGGTTGAAGGGCTCGTCGCGCCAGGCGAGGGCGGCGCGGAGGCCCTCGGCGTTGGAGATGCGGCCGAACTCGCCGGCGCCGGGACGCATGCGGCCGCTGAGAGCGTGCCACTGCGGGCCGGTGTTGAGCGCGGTGCGGATGCCCTGGATCTCGTAGGTCTGGTTGATGGCGAGCTTGTTCGCGGCGAGCAGGTCGGGGGCGATGCTGGAGAGGGCGCGGACCTCCTTCATGA
>DAOUID010000166.1:0-12944 GCA_034428315.1 Dehalococcoidia bacterium | reverse complement strand
ATGCGACATATGTCAAGCCCTTTTGCTGCTCATGTTCACATGAAACCATATAACAAGGAAATGTCATTTAACTCTATACAGAAGCTTTACTTGTACAGGAAAGATCTTTGTTGGTGAAAGGCACTATTTGTGGGAATAAGTTTGTAGTAGGCCATTTGAAAGAAGATTTAGAAAAAGAAGAAGGTGGAGCAAAAGGAATTTTGCATATGTAATTGTAGGGTTCTATATTGCCTAAGAGTCTTATCATGTATATAGAAACACATTTAGACCATGTTATGTGTGTGAAAAGGCTTATAACTGTAGTGTTCAGAGGTTTTTGAGCAATTTCATTTGTTAAGGCCAATGCTAATGGGCGTGTCAGCACCTGAAATATCCAGAACAAATGTAATTTGTGATATAGCCTTACATATTATAGTGAACGTAAAATAATATCCAATATATTTGTGCAAGCTAACCAGCTACAAGCAGTTTGTGTTGGTAAACCATCCTTACACAGAGTCTTCTAACTCTCTAACAGAGAAGAAAGTGTATCACTGATAAGCCCTTAAGGTGATATATCTCTTCCTTGCAATAAGGAAATGCAGCCCACACTACAAAAATGTGTGTGGCAGTTGTAAAGGAGACACTCTAGCCCTGCTTGAGGAATTTCACATGTGTGGGTGCTATAGTAGCATGCATATTTGTGTGAGTAGACCTGCACTGTTTTGAGCATGTATAATGTAATATGTGTATACAACTAACAAACTGCATGCACATATTACATATTACAAGTAGTTTGTGTTGGTGTAGTAGCCATTGCACTAATCTGCTCTATGGGATGATGCAATGACATAAGTTACTAACCAACTAATTTTCAACAGACCAGGGACATTGAAGTGTGGCTTATTAAATACACAGCTACAAATTTATGGTCCACACAATGCAAAAATTGCTGTGTATACTACCACTGATAACACACATCATTTTATCACAATTCATCGGCAGCCCTCTCCTATAGTCAGTGAACATGTGAAAATATATGGGATACGACGGTTTGAAACACACCTTGAACTGCCATTGAATCCAGGTATTGAAAAAATTCCTCAGAGTCAAAACTTGAGGGACCTGTGGATTTTGGTAAGTATGCATTTACATGTGATGTAACTGTATTCACATTATTCTTCACATTGTTAAATTCTGCTCACCTGAAACATGCTGGACTGAGCAGGGACACGTTGTCCCCCGGCATCACCATCTCGGTCCCCGCTGGCAGCGTCACCACGCCCGTCACGTCCGTCGTCCGCACGTAGAACTGCGGGCGGTACCCCGTGAAAAACGGCGTGTGCCGCCCCCCCTCGTCCTTCGACAGGATGTACACCTCGCCCGCAAAACGCGTGTGCGGCGTGATAGACCCCGGCTCCGCCAGCACCTGCCCACGCTCCACGTCCGTTCGCTCGATGCCCCGAAGTAGCGCACCCACGTTGTCCCCCGCCTCACCAGAGTCCAACAGCTTCTTGAACATCTCCACGCCCGTCACCGTCGTCTTGCGCGTCGGACGGATACCCACGATCTCGATCTCGTCGCCCACGCTCACCACGCCGCGCTCGATGCGCCCCGTCACCACCGTCCCCCGACCCTTGATCCCGAACACGTCCTCAATCGGCATCAGAAACGGCTGGTCCTTCGGTCGGTCCGGCTGCGGGATGTACTCGTCCACCGCGCTCATCAGCTCCCGGATCGGCCCGTACTCCTCCGAACCCGGGTCCGTCGACTCCGACTCCAGGGCCGCCAGTGCCGACCCTCGCACGATCGGCACATCGTCCCCAGGAAACTCGTTGTCCGACAACAGCTCCCGGAGCTCCAGCTCCACCAGCTCCAACAGCTCCTCGTCCTCCATCATGTCGACCTTGTTCAAAAACACCACCACCGACGGCACCTGCACCTGCCGCGCCAGCAACAGGTGCTCCCGCGTCTGCGGCATCGGCCCGTCCGGCGCCGCCACCACCAGGATCGCCCCGTCCATCTGCGCCGCGCCCGTGATCATGTTCTTGATGTAGTCCGCGTGCCCCGGACAGTCCACGTGCGCGTAGTGCCGGTTGTCCGTCTCGTACTCCACGTGCGCAATCGCGATCGTGATCCCCCGCGCACGCTCCTCCGGTGCGTTGTCGATCGAATCGAACTCCCGGAACTCCGCCTCACCCTTCAGCCCCAGCACCTTCGTGATCGCCGCCGTCAGCGTCGTCTTCCCGTGATCCACGTGCCCGATCGTCCCCACGTTTACGTGCGGCTTCGTCCGCTCAAATTTCTCCTTCGCCATCGGTCCCTTCGCTCCTTGTGTGTGATCAGACAGCGCCGACCGCCGTACGCTCGACGAGCGTGGCGGAGACACTTTGGGGTACGGGTTCGTACCGGTCGAATTCCATGGTGTAGGTGGCCCGCCCCTGCGTGAGCGAGCGGAGATCGGTGGAATAGCCGAAGGTCTGGGCGAGCGGCACGGTCGCCGTAACGATCTGCAGCCTGCCCATGGAGTCCTGGCTCACGACATGGCCGCGGCGGCTGTTGAGGTCACCGATGACGGCCCCGAAGAAGTCCTCGGGCACGCGCACCTCGATGCGCATGAGGGGCTCGAGGAGCACGGGCTGGGCGTGCTTCAGCGCTTCCCGCATGCCGAGGATGGCCGCGTTCTTGAAAGCCATCTCGGAGGAATCGACGGCGTGGGAAGAGCCGTCGACGAGGGAGACGCGGACGTCGAGCACGGGATAGCCGGCAACGGGACCGGAGTCGAGCGACTCCTCAGCGCCGGCGCGAACGGCGGAGATGTACTCGGTGGGGACGGACCCGCCAACGACGTTGTTCTCGAAGACGAACCCATCGCCGCTCTCGCCCGGCTCCACCTCGAGCTCGACGACGCCGTACTGGCCGCGCCCGCCGGTCTGGCGGACGAAGCGGCCCTCGGCGGCGGCGGGACGGCGGATGGCCTCGCGGTAGCTCACCTGCGGACGGCCGACGTTGGCCTCCACGCGGTGCTCACGCTTCATACGGTCGACGATCACCTCGAGGTGGAGCTCGCCCATGCCGGAGATGATGGTCTGGCCGGTCTCGTCGTTGAAGCGCCAGTGGAAGGTGGGGTCCTCTTCGCTGAGCTTGGTGAGGGCATCGGCCATGCGCTCCTGGTCGGGCTTGGAGCGGGGCTCGAGGGCGACGCTGATGACCGGCTCCGGGAAGGCGATGCCCTCGAGCACGACGGGCGCGTCGGCATCGCAGAGCGTATCGCCCGTGAAGGTCTGCTTGAGGCCCACAGCGGCGCCGATGCCGCCCGCGTAGAGGGCCTCAACCTCTTCGCGGTCGTTAGCGTGCATGCGCAGGAGCCGGCCGATGCGCTCGCGGCGGCCCTTGGCGCTATTCCAGACCGATTCGCCGGAGCGGAGGACGCCGCTGTAAACGCGGACGTAGGCGAGCCGGCCGACGTAGGGGTCGGCGACGATCTTGAAGGCGACGGCGCTGAGGGGAGCGTCGTCGTCGGCCGAGCGCTCGATCTCGGTCCCGTCACGCGCGTCGACACCCTGGACGGGGGGCACGTTCTCGGGCGAGGGGAGGTAGTCGATGACGGCGTCGAGGAGGGGCTGGAGGCCCTTGTTCTTGAGTGCGGAGCCGCAGAGGACGGGCGTGATGGCATTGGCGAGCGTGGCGCGGCGGATGGCGGCGCGCAGCTCGTGGCCGTTCACGTGGTGGCCCTCGATATAACTGATGGCGACCTGGTCGTCGACGTTTCCGATTTCCTCGACGAGCGTTTCGCGGGCGGCGCTCGCCTCGGCCATGAGGTCGGCGGGGATCTCGCCGCGGATGGCTTCCTCGCCCTTCTCGCCGCCGAAGGTCCAGCAAACCATCTCGGTGAGGTCGATAACGCCGCCGAACTTCTCCTCGGCGCCGATGGGCATCTGGACGGCGACGGGGTTGGCGTCGAGCCGGTCGACCATCATCTGCTGGGTGCGGGCGAAGTCGGCGCCGACGCGGTCCATCTTGTTGACGAAGCAGATGCGGGGGACGGAGTAGCGGTCGGCCTGGCGCCAGACGGTCTCGGACTGGGGCTCGACGCCGGCGACGGCATCGAACACGACGACGCCGCCATCGAGGACGCGCAGGCCTCGCTCGACCTCGGCGGTGAAATCGACGTGGCCGGGGGTATCGATGATGTTGACGAGATGGCCGTTCCACTCGGCGCTGGTGGCGGCGGCGGTGATGGTGATGCCGCGCTCGCGCTCCTGCTCCATCCAGTCCATCGTGGCGGTGCCTTCGTGAACCTCGCCGATCTTGTAGGTAATGCCCGTGTAGTAGAGGACGCGCTCGGTCACGGTGGTCTTGCCGGCATCGATGTGCGCAATGATGCCGATGTTGCGAACGCGCTCGATCTCATACGGCCGGGGCATGATGCTCTCCTGATTCCTCCAGCCGCGCTCTACCAGCGGTAGTGAACGAAGGCGCGGTTGGCCTCGGCCATTCGGTGGGTGTCGTCGCGCCGCTTGATCGCGGAGCCGGCGTTGTTGGCGGCGTCGAGCAGCTCGGCGGCGAGCCGCTCGGCCATGGTGTGGCCGCCGCGGCCGCGGGCGCCCTGGAGGAGCCAGCGCATGGCGAGGGCCGTGCGCCGCTCGGGGCGGATCTCGACGGGCACCTGGTAGGTGGTGCCGCCCACGCGCCGGGGCTTCACCTCGAGCACGGGGGTTGCGTTGCGCATCGCCTGGCGGAAGGTGTCGACGGGGTCGCGCCCGGTGTTTTCCTGGATGCGATCAAAAGCGCCGTAGACGACGCGCTCGGCAGTGCTCTTCTTGCCGCGCGTCATCACCTTGTTGATGAGGACCTGGACCTGCTGATCGCCGTAGCGGGGGTCGGGGCGGATGCTGCGGCGTTCGGGGCGGTTACGTCGCGGCATCGTTCCTATCCGTTCTTCCGCGTGCCGTACTTGCTACGCCCGCGGCGACGAGCGGCGACGCCGGTGGAGTCGGCAGCGCCACGCACGATGTGGTAGCGCACGCCGGGGAGGTCGCGGACACGACCTCCACGGACGAGTACGACGGAGTGTTCCTGAAGGCTGTGGCCCTCGCCGGGGATGTAGGCGGTGACCTCGATACCGTTGGTGAGGCGCACACGCGCCACCTTGCGGAGGGCGGAGTTCGGCTTCTTCGGTGTCTGGGTGCGGACCTGGGTGCAGACGCCCCGCTTCTGGGGCGCGCCGCGGCCAACGACGCGGGAGAGGCGCCCGCGCTCGGAGTTGTAGTTGAAGAGGAGGGCAGGGGCGCCCGACTTCTTCGACTTGGGCTTTCGGCCCTTGCGTACGAGCTGGTTGATCGTCGGCACTACCGCTGATCTCCGCATTCGGCGCCGCGAGGCGGCCATCCGAAGGTGTTTTCGGCGAGAGGGGGTCCTCACGCTGGGCATGGAAACAGGCCCAGAGGCCGGTTTCAGAACAGCGTCCCGCATCCAGAGAGGAGCGAAACCGTTTTCAGCCCAGTGCCTTAAGGCCTGCCGAATGTCGTACATCTGGCGAGGCGATAAGCGCCGATCAATGAGACTAACACAGGGGGCGGAACGATCAACGTGCGGGCACGGGGATTGGGAGTCGGGGATACACTCAGGCGATGGCCCCCGAAGCGCATGCCGACCCGTACTTCAAGAAGCGCGTCAGCCTCGCGCTCGACGGCGAGCGGCTGGAGTTCGAGGTGGGGCACACGCTGTTCGCCTCGCACGAGGTGGACGCCGGCACGAAGCTGCTGCTGCGCTGCCTCGAGGTGGAGCGCTTGCCGCGACGGATCCTGGACCTTGGGTGCGGATACGGGGTGCTGGGAATCGCGCTGGCACGACGCTTCCCGGAGGCGCAGGTGGTGCTGGCCGACAGCAACCTGCTGGCGGTTCGCTACGCGCGCCGCAATGCAACCCTGAACGGCGTGGCGAACACGGAAGTCGTGGGGAGCGTGGGGCTGGAGGAGGTTCCCGCGGGGGAGTACGACCTGATCGTGGCGAACGTGCCGGCGAAGGTCGGGGACGAGGCGATCGAGGGAGAGTTCGTGCGCGGTCCGCAGGGGCGACTGGCAGCGGGAGGGAGCTACTGGTTCGTGGCCGTGAGCGGGCTGAACCACCTGCTGAAGCGCATCGCGGGGCGGGGCGGCGTGCCGCTGCGCCGGGTGCGGAAGCGTTCGGGACACACGGTGTACCGGACAGAAGCGTGAAGGTACGTGAAGGTCAGGCCGGAAGAATTGCCAACGCACGAACGTTCTGACACGATACGAACGTGGTGGCGAGCCTTGCAGGATAGGAGACGCTGTGAGCCTCCCTGTTGAATCCGAAGGTTCGGAAGCCGCAGGCGTCTGCGCGTATCTGGGCCTGGTCGACGACAGCGACCTCCACGCGACGTACGCGACGGACGCCCACCGCTGCTACCGCCTCCCCAACCCGACCCGCATCGCGACGCAGCACCAGGAACAGTTCTGCCTGACGGCCGACCATCCCTCCTGCCCCATCTACCAAGGGGAGGGGGTCGAGGCGACGACCCAACCAACCCCGCCACCACCGGCCGAAGCCGGCGCAGAGCCGGAGGAAGCGACGGAAGCGGGCGAGTTCGAGCCGGCGCCCAGCTCCCGCCCCACCTCCTTCGCAACCGCCGCCTCGCGCTGGACGTCGGGCGGGCTGCGACGGCCCGTGCTCGAGGGCGAGATGAGCATGCGGGCGGCGACCGCCTCCCTGTTCGTGCTGGCGGCGGTCGTGGTGGCCATCGCGTTCATCGTGAACCGCCAGCTCGGAGACGACGACACCTCGGTCGTCGCACCGCCGCCCACGGAGGCGCCCACTGCGGAGGCCACAGCTGCTCCGTCCACGCCCGAACCCGCTACTCCCGTGGCGACGCCGACACCCGCGCCAACGCAGCCGCCGACGCCAGCACCGACGGAGCCACCGGCCACGCCAGCACCAACGGAGGCGCCGGCGGTGTCAACCTACGAGATTCAGCCGGGAGACACGTGCAGCGGCATCGCGGTGGCGCACGACGTGACTCTCCAGGAACTGCTGGATGCGAACGGACTGACCGAGGAAGACTGCCTGACGATCCAGCCGGGCGACGAACTCACGATTCCCTAGGCGGGGCCAGACCCTCGCGGCGCGCGGCGGCGGCGAAGGAGCTGCCGGAAGCGCGCTCGGGCATGCCGATATCGCGGTGGTGCTCCTCGACCCACCCCTGACGCGCGCGCCAGTGCGCGGCCTGCGTGCGATAGCGCTCGCGAGCTTCGACCGTCCAGCGCCAGTCGGCCCAGCAGAGGATGGCGGTGTCGAGGTCGCGACGGGCGAGCCTGCGGATGTCCGCCAGCTCCGGGACGCCGCGGCGCTTCTTCTTCTCGATCTTGTCGGAGATGAGCAGGATCTTGGCGAGAAGGCTCATCTGGGCGAGGCCGGAGGTGTGGTCGCGCACGGCCATGAGGGCCTCCGGGTCGGTGATGCCGAAGCGCTCTCGCAGGACGACGGCGGCGATGGGACCGTGGAGGAGGATGGGGTAGTCGCGACTGTCGGCGTCGATCTCGACCCCGACCTCGGTGGCGAGGCGAATCTGCCCTTCCGGGGATTCGGAGCGGAAGAGGTCGTGCCCCCAGACGGCGAGCTCGACACGCTCCTCGTCGGCGACCCAGGAGCGGGCCAGGGGTAGCGCTTCGTCGAGCACGCGCCGGACGTGGCGGACGAGCCCGGACGGGCGCTTCAGCAGCTCCTCACGGACCACGGCAATCTGGTCCGCGATCACCCTTCGTGGCCGAGGCGGCGCCCACCGACGAGGTGGAGGTGGAGGTGGTGGATGGTCATGCCCGCATCGTCGCCCACGTTGAACGCGAGCCGGTAGCCGGACTCGTGCACGCCCTCGGCGCGGCCAACCTCGCCGGCGAGGGTGAAGAGGCCGGCGAGCGTTTCGGCGTGTCCCGCGTCGATCTCGCGGGCGTCGGCAATGTGCTCACGGGGGATGATGAGGTCGTGGACCGGAGCGCGGGGGTTGATGTCGCGAATGGCGAACGCATGGTCGTTCTCGGCGACCCGTTCAACGGGGACATCGCCGGAGGCCATGCTGCAAAAGAGGCAATCGGCCACGGGCGGATTCTAGCGGGGGGCGACTGCGTCGCAAAACGGAGGGGCGTAGCATGCCGGCCATGCGAATCAAACTCACGAGCGTGACAGTGGACGACCAGGCGAAGGCGCTCGCCTTCTACACGGATGTGCTGGGTTTCGTCCTGAAACGGGACGATCCGGCGGGCGAATTCCGGGCCATCACGGTCGAGCAGCGGGACAATCCCGGCGAGATTGAACTGATGCTTGAGCCGAACGCGCACCCTGCCTCGCGGGCGTTCCAGGAAGCGCTTCGCAAGGACGGCATTCCCGTCGCGCTCTTCTTCGTGGACGACCTCGACGAGGAGTACGCGCGCCTCACGGGGCTGGGGGTGAGCTTCCTTCAGGAGCCCGTGCGCAGCGAGTGGGGCTACCAGGCCGTGCTGGACGACACCTGCGGCAACTACATCGGCCTGTTCGAGGGGTAGGGCGCCGTGACGGAGGCGCGGCCCGCGGGCGACGTGCTCTCGCACTTCTGGGCGCCGCTGTGCGCGGTTGGGGCGAGCGGGCCGTCGAGGCCGAACGCGCAGATCTGCGTCTCGGTGTTCGGCGCCTCGATCGTGCCGGAGCGGCCGCGGCTCCTCGTCTCGCTCTCGAAGACGAACTACACGGAGGGGCTCGTACGGGAGAGTGGACGGTTGTCGGTAACGCTGCTCAGCGACTCGCAGGCCGACCTGCTCGAGCCGCTCGGGCTGCGCTCCGGGCGGGAGGGGAACAAGCTCGGCGGTATCGAGGTCGAGCTGACGGGCTCGGGGGCGCCCACGTTCCCGGGCGGAGTGGGCGCGCTCGACTGCGAGGTGCTGGAACCCCTCGACCTGGGCGATGCGACGGCCTTCCTGGTGGCGGTTCGCGACCGCTGGGGGCTGGGTGGCGAGCGGCCGCTCCCGTGGGCCGCGGCGAAGACGGTGGTGGGGGAGGAGTTCCTGCGGCGCTGGGCGGAGAAAAGCGCGCGCGAGCAGGAGGCCGCTCGCGCGGTGATGCGCTGGCGCGACTGAGAGCGCTAGCCCAGCAGGTAGCGGCGGAGGAAGCGGTCGACGGCGGTATAGAAGGCGTCGACCGTCTCGGGCTTGCGCCAGCCGTGCCCTTCGCCCTCGTACACGTGGTACTCGTGGGGGACGCGGCGGGAGCGGAGGGTGGCGGCGAGGGAGTCGCTCTGGTCGCGGGGAACCACGCGGTCCTCGGTGCCCTGGAAGAGGGCGAGCGGGTCGGCGATGGTGTGGGCGTGGAAGATGGGGGAGCGCTCGCGGTAGCGAGAGGAGGCCTCGGGGAGGGGTCCGACGAGGGAGTCGAGGTAGCGCGCCTCGAACTTGTGGGTGTCGCTGGCGAGAGTGAACAGGTTGGAGATGCCGTAGTAGCAGACGCCGGCACGGTAGAAGCCGGGGTGGACCTGGAGTGAGCGCAGCACGGTGTAGCCCCCGGCGCTGCCACCCATGATGGCGAGGCGGCCGCCATCGGCCAGGCCGCGAACCGTCATCGCCTCGGCGCCCGCGCGGCAATCCTCGACATCGGCGACGCCCCACTCGCCGCGCAGGGCGAGCATCGTCTCGCGCCCGGCGCCGCTGCTGCCCCGGTAGTTCACGGCGAGCACGGCGTAGCCGCGGCTGGCGAGGAACTGGATCTGGGGACGCCAACCGGCATCGACGTGGTCGGTGGGGCCGCCGTGGACGAAGACGACAAGGGGTGGGGGGCCGTGGTCCTCGAAGCGCTCGCTGGCGGGCGGGTAGTAGAGACCGTGGACCTCGCTTCCGGCCGTGTTCGTCCAGGAGACGGGCTCGGGCAGTGAGAGCCCTGCGGCAGGGAAGGCCTCGGGGTCGCTGAGGCGAACGGTCGTCACCTCGGGCGCTCCCTCCTCGAGATCGATGACGAGCAGGCGGAGAGAAGTGGCCGGGCCGCTGGCGAGGACGGCGAGGCGCTCCGCCGTGGGCGAGGCGACGGGGTTCTCGAAGCTGGCGTATTGGGCGGGGATGTCGAGCTCGCGGGCTTCGCCCCCGTCCTGGATCAGGACGAGGCGGGCAAAGCCCTGCCGCTGCCGCGTCGCAATGAGGCGGCCCGAGGGAAGCACGGCGAAGGTGGCGACTCCCTGGCCCCAGGAGGGCGTTCCGTACTCGCAATCGCCGGAGGTAAGCGCGGAGCGCTCGCCGGTTGCGAGGTCGTGGCGGTAGAGGTGGCCCCAGCCGGTCTCGTCGGACACATAGGACAGTGCGCCGCCGTCCGGGGAGAATGCCGGTTGGAGCACGGCGATGTCGGCGCCGCCGGCGACGACTTCGGAGCGGGCGATGGCAGGCAGCGACCCCTCGGGGAAGGCGAGCTCGGCGACACGCAGCTCGGAACCGTCCCAGGGCATGTTCGGGTGGTCCCACTCGACCCAGGCGAGGCGATCGCCGCCGGGGCTCCAGACCGGCTGCATGTAGAAGTCGCGGCCCCTGGCCAGGTGCTGGGGCCAGCCCTCGCCCGAACTCGAGACAACGGCGATGACGTCCTCGTCCTCGTAGGAGTGCACGTAGGCGACCCAGCGGCCGTCGGGGCTGACGGCAGGCGACGAGGCTTCGCCGAAGGTGGGGGTGATGGGCCGGGCGGTAGCGGCGGGGTCGTGGAGGAACTGGCGGTGGATGCGCTGACTGTCGTGGCCGACGAACCAGGCGTTGCCGTGGGCGAGGGAGGAGTCGCCGCCGCCGTAGCCGACTCCGGCGCGCACGGCATGGTCGGTGGTGATGTCGCGGGCGGCGCTGGCTTCGCCCTCGAGGGCGGCGACGACCACCACACCCCGGTCGCCGCGGCCCTCGAACCAGCCGAGGGTGCGTCCGTCGCTATCCCAGGACGGGCCTCGGAGGCGCAGGCCACCGGCGAGGGCGGCGGGCGTGATGGGACTCTCCCACAGTCCGTAGGGGCGGCGCTCGGGCATGCGGGGCATTCTGCCGGATGGAGCCAGTCGCGGTAGCCCCGAGCGCGGAGCGGCGGTAGGCTCGCACCCTCACATGATCGACCCAATTCCTATCCCGGGCGCGCGCCCGCTCCGCGCGCGACGAGAAGCTTCGTGATGAGCGCGCGCTTCACCGGGCAGTGGGCGGCTATCGGACTCGCCGTACTGGCGTGCGTGCCCGGCATCGTGCTGCGCATCACCGAACCGCACCTCGACCCGCTGCTGGAATCGGCGGTGTATGGGCTCGCCATCCTGGGGGCGGCATTCCTGCTGACCTGGGCCGCGGAGACGGCGGAGGTGGACATCTCGCAGGGGCTCGCGCTGGCGATCATCGCCTTCATCGCGGTGCTCCCGGAGTACGCCGTCGACGCGTTCCTGGCGTGGGAGGCGGGCACGGACCCGGAGAAGGCGGCCGAGGGACTCGCCGTCGCCAACATGACGGGTGGGAACCGGTTGCTGATCGGCATCGGCTGGCCGGTGGTGTTCCTGATCTTCTTCTACCGGAGGCGCCTGAAGGAGCTGGTCGTGAGCCGCGCGCGGGCGCTGGAGTTGGCGTTTCTGGCGGTGGCGACGGTGTACGTCATCCTCATACCGCTGCGGGGCACGCTCACGCTGGCTGACACGATCGTGCTCGTCACCATGTTCGTCATCTACCTGGTGATGACGAGCCGGGTGGAGTCGGAAGAGGTGGAACTGGTGGGCCCGGCGCGGGCGATGGGAGCGCTGCCGGACCTGCGGCGACGGGTGGTGGTGGTGGTGACGCTGGTGTTCGCGGCGGCAGTGATCATCGCTTCGGCGGAGCCGTTCGCGCACGGGCTGGTGGAGACGGGGAAGAAGGTGAACATCAGCGAGTTCGTGCTGATCCAGTGGGTCGCCCCGCTGGCATCGGAGTCGCCGGAGGTGCTGGTGGCCGCGCTACTGGCCTGGCGGGGCCGGGCGGCGGCGGGGATGGGCGCGCTGATCTCGTCGAAGGTGAACCAGTGGACGCTGCTGATCGGCACGCTGCCGGTCGCGTTCATGATCGGCTCGGGGGACTGGGGCATCCTGCAGGGGCTGCCCCTGGTCTCGCCCACGGAGGAGGTCAACCTCTTCTTCTCGCGCCAGCAGGGCGAGATCTTCCTGACGGCGGCGCAGTCGGCGTTCGCGATCGCGGTCTTCGTGAACCTTCGCATGAGCCGCCCCGAGGCGTGGGCGCTCTTCATCCTGTTCGCAGCACAGCTCCCCCTGACGGAGGACGTGCTGGGCGACGGGGCGCAGATCGTGCGCTTCTGGTACTCGATCGGGTACATCGCGCTCTGTGCCGCCCTGCTGATCCGCAACCGCGCGGGCATCCCCAGCCTGGTCCGGGACGCGCGCGACATGATCAAGGGGAAGGCGGACTTCGGGGAGGAACAGGGGCACTAGGGGGCAGTTCAGCCCACGAGCGCAATGGTGACGATCGCGCCGATCGTCGCGACCGCGACAGTGGCGCTCAGACCAATCGTCACGGCAACCCACGTCCGCAAGTCCGCCCGGAGTTCGGACATGTCCTCGCGAAGGGCCGTCATATCTTCGCGAGTCTCGGCCCGCTGCGTCGCCATCTCGTCGCGAATCTCTGCCCGCTGCGTCGCCATAGCCTCGCGAATCTCGACCCGCTGGGAGACCATGTCCTCGCGAATTTCAGCCCGCTGCGTTGCCATTTCCTCGCGAATCTCAGCCCGCTGCGTTGCCATTTCCTCGCGAATGTCAGCGCGCTGCGTTGCCATTTCCTCGCGAATCTCAGCCCGCTGAGCGGCCATGTCCTCGCGAAGCTCGACGCGGAGGGCCTCAAGATCGGCGCGGGTCGCAGGCTCAGATGATGCGGATGTGCTTGTCACATCCAAATTCTAGCACAAACAGACTATTGTTCGGGAAGGGAAATGGCGTACTCGAGGGC
>DAOUID010000165.1:0-2717 GCA_034428315.1 Dehalococcoidia bacterium | reverse complement strand
GTCGACGCCCTCGGCGAGGCCGCGAAGCGCGCCCGCGCCGCCGTCGTCATCGGCGTGACCGAGCAGGCCGGCGGGACGCTCTACAACACCCTCTGCTACTTCGGACCCGACGGCGTCCTCCTCGGGAGCCACCGCAAGCTCGTCCCCACCCTCTCCGAGCGCACCGTCTGGGGCATGGGCGACGGCTCCGACCTGGACGCCTACGACACGCCCGCCGGCCGCCTCGGCGGCCTTATCTGCTACGAGCACTTCATGGCGCCGGCCCGCTACGCCCTCGCCGGCCTGAACGTGCAGGTCCAGGCGTCCGTGTGGCCCGGCTACTCCTCCCTCCACGCCAACATCGATGCCGCCACCCGCATGCTCGCCGTCGAGAACGCCTGCGCCGTCGTCGTCGCCCGCGAGGTCATGTCTGCCGACCGCCTCCCGCCCGGCACGCCCTTCGCCGAGCACCCGCGCATGTGGGAGATGAACGGCGGCAGCGCCATCATCGCCCCGGGCGGGAAGTACCTCGCCGGCCCCCTCTACGACGAGGAGGCCATCCTCTACGCCGAGATCGACCCCGGTGATCTCGCCGAGGCGAAGCGCTGGGTCGACGGCGTCGGCCACTACAGCCGCCCCGATGTCTTCCGCCTCCACTGGGACCGCAGCCCCAAGCCCCCCGTCGTCCCCGAGTAGCCCCGTCCGCCGCAGCCACCGCCCCGCGTTGTAGAGTGCCCCGCATGCCCGACGGGACGCCGCCCCTCGACTTTCGCGTCCTCAACCTCGCGTGCGGCCTCGCCGGCGCCTATGCCACCCGCCTCCTCGCCGACCTCGGCGCCCGCTGCTCCTGGTGGCGCTGGACCGACCCCCGACCCGGCGACTGGCCCCCCAGCGATCTCGTCTACAGCTACTTCGAGGACGGCATCGAGCTCCACGACGACCGCCTCGACCGCGACGCCCTCCTCGCTGCCCTCCCCGCCCTCGCCCCCCACTTCGACCTCGTCCTCACCGACTTCTCCCTGCCCGAGCTCGAACAGGACGTCCTCTACGAGATCCTCCGCCCCGCCAACCCCGCCATCGTCGTCGCCAACGCCGACCACTTCGGGCGCAGCGGCCCCTACGCCCGCTGGGCCGGCGATGAGCTGACCGACTACGCCCTCGGCGGCTACTGGTCGATCGCCGGCCACCCCGAGCGCGAGCCCCTGCGCGTCCCCGGCCATCAGGCCCAGTTCCACGCCGGGCTGCAGGCCGCCTTCGCCTCCCTCGCCGCCCTCCGCCACGCCCGCCGCACGGGCGAGGGCCAGGAGATCGAGGTCAGCGCCGCCGAGGCCATGCTCGGCGCCCACTGGAGCACGACCGTCGCCTGGACCCACGAGGGCCGCGTCTTCATGCGCACCGGCTCCGACCTCGTCCGCGCGAAGGACGGCTGGGTCCACTTCTTCTCCTTCCTCGTCCACCAGAACGTCCTCCTCCTCTGCGACCGCCCCGACCTCGCGAACCACGAGGACTACCAGACCATCCTCGGGCGCCGCGACCACCTCCCCGAGATCGAGGCCATCGTGCGCGAGTGGTGCGCGGCTCGCCCCATGATGGAGATTGTCGAGAAGGGCCAGTCGATGCGCGTGCCCGTGGTCTACATGGCCGACGCCGAGTGGCTCCTCGCCGACGACCACCTTGCCGACCGCGGGTATTTTCGCGACCGCGGGGGCAAGCCGATGCCAGGCCGCCCCTACCGCTGGACCGACCCCTGGTCCGACCCCGACGCTCCCGACACCCTTGCCCGCGCCCTCGCCGGCGCCGCCCCGCCAGCCACCTCCCCTGAGCGGGTACCGTCGGCCTCGCCCTTCGAGGGCCTGCGCGTCATCGAAGTCACGAACAACTGGGCCGGGCCCATCGCCTGTCGCCACCTCGCTGACCTCGGCGCCGAGGTCATCAAGGTCGAGCTGGCCACCCGGCCCGCCACCCGCGGCAGCCACTACGCCGGCCTCGACCCAGGCAAGTACCACTACAACCGCTCCGGCTACTTCAACCAGATGAACCGCAACAAGCGCGACATTGCCCTCAACATGGCCACCGACGAGGGTCGCCAGGTTTTCCTCGATCTCGCCGCGAAGGCGGACGTCGTCATCGAGAACAACAGCGCCCGCGTCATGCCCAACCTCGGTCTCTCCTACGAGAAGCTGGCCGAGGTCAATCCCCGCCTCGTGATGGTTTCCGTCAGTGGCTTCGGCGCGACCGGCAAGCGCCGCGACTGGATCGCCTACGGCTCGAACATCGAGGCCGCCAGCGGCCTCGCCTCCACCACCGGCTACCCCGGCGACGAGCGCCCCTACCGTACCGGCTCCTTCATCGCCGACCCCATCGCCGGCGCCCACGCCGCCATCGCCGCCGCCGCCGGACTCGAGCGGCTTGAGCGCACCGGCCGCGGCTCCCACGTCGACATGGCCCTCACCGAGTCCGCCATGACCTTCATGGTCGCCGCCTTCGCCCACGTCCACGAGCATGGCCACTCCATGCCCCGCCGGGGCAACATCGAGCCCGCCGACGCCCCCACCGGCGCCTACCCCGTCGACGGGCGCGACGACTGGGTCGCCGTCGCCGTCCGCACCGACGAGCAGTGGCGCGCCCTCTGCGAGGTCGCCCCGATGAGGCCGGTCTCCTCCACCTCGGAGACGGCGGCGGCGATGAACCGCGACTGGTCCTGGACGACCTCGATCTCGTACCCCGGCAGGCTGCGG
>DAOUID010000164.1:0-1609 GCA_034428315.1 Dehalococcoidia bacterium | reverse complement strand
CGGGTGTCGGGCCGAGCACGTCCGGGTCGGGCCAGCCGGCGGCGTCGCGACGCGTGCGCAACTCTCCCGCGACCTGCGAGGCGTGCTCCAGGCCCCGTTCCTGGTTCGCGTGCCGGTACGTGAGCCGCGCCAGCCGTGCGAAGGGCGGGTAGCTGGCGCGTCGCCGGTGCTGCGTCTCGTGCGCGAAGAAGCCGCCGTAGTCGTGCTCGGCGGCGGCGCGGATAGGCGGCACGTCCGGCTCGTACGTCTGGATGTAGACCTCCCCCCGCCGTTCCCGCCGCCCCGCTCGCCCCGCCACCTGGCTCAGGAGCTGGAACGTGCGCTCGTGCGCGACGTAGTCGGGAAGGCTCAGCCCCACGTCCGCGTCCACCACCCCCACGACCGTCATGGCCGGCAGGTCGAGCCCCTTCGCCAGCATCTGCGTCCCCACCAGGATGTCGACTTCCCGTGCCTCCAGCGCCTGCAGGATGCGCTCGTGGCTGCCCTTGCGGCTGGCCGCGTCGCTGTCCCAGCGCGCCACGCGAGCCCGCGGGAAGGCGCGCCTCGCCTCCTCCTCGATGCGCTGCGTACCGACCCCGAACGGCCGGTAGCGCGCGCTGCCGCACTCCGGACAGGTCGTCTCCTGCGTGCGGCTGCGCCCGCAGTGGTGGCAGTAGACCAGCGGATGGAGCGGATCGCGCGTGTCGAGCCCCATCGCCAGCGCGCACGAGGGACAGGTCGGCAGGTGTCCGCAGGCGCGACATAACAGGAAGCGCGCCGCCCCCCGACGGTTCACGAACAGGATCGACTGCTCCTCTTCCTCCAGCGCCCGCCGTAGCGCGTTCCGCAGCGGCACGCTGAACACCCCGCGGTTCCCCGCTTTCAGCTCCTCCCGCATGTCGACCACGGTGATGTCCGGCAGGGGCACCGTCTGCGTCTCGCCCCCGTCCAGCGGCATCACGCGCGACGACAGGTCGAGGCGCGTGAGCGTCCCCACCTCGGCGCGGTGGTACGTGGTCACGTCCGGTGTGGCGCTGCCGAGCACGAGCGTCGCGGCCGTCAGGCGGCGGAGCTCGGCGGCCGCGTCGCGGGTGTGGTAGCGGGGCTGCGGGTCGACCTGCTTGTAGGTCCACTCGTGCTCCTCGTCCAGCACCACCAGCCCGAGGTTCTGCACCGGCGCGAACACCGCGCTGCGTGACCCCACCACCAGCCGCGCCTGCCCCCGCTGGATGCGGTACCACTGGTCGTACAGCTCCCCCGTGCTCAGGCTGGAGTGCAGCACGGCGATCTCCGCCGGAAACTGCTCGCCGTAGCGCTGGATCGCCTGCGGCGTGAGCGAGATCTCGGGGACGAGCACGATCGCCCCGCCCCCTGCCTCCAGCGTCCGCCGCGCCAGCTCGAGGTACACCTCCGTCTTCCCCGACCCGGTGACCCCGTGCAGCAGGTACTCGCCGGGCGTCCCCGCGATAGCCTCGACCACCATCGCCTGCGCCTCGGTGAGCGTGGCTGGCGGCAACGCCTCCGCCGGCCGCTGCGCGATGGGGTCGCGCTCGACCCGTTCCTCGTACTCGCGCAGCCACCCCCCCGCCGCCAGCTCGTCGAGGTGGCGGCGCTGCGCCCCCAGCTCCCG
>DAOUID010000163.1:0-5596 GCA_034428315.1 Dehalococcoidia bacterium | reverse complement strand
GTTCGCGCCGGGGAAGAACGACTTCAAGCACCACCCGCACATGTTCCTGCGGGCGCTGAAGGAGCTCCACATCGAGTTCAAGCTGAAGTAAGTGCGGATTTCGAGAGCGATGACGACTCGTTGGATCCTGCTCCTCGCCACGGCGAGCCTGCTGGTGGCGGGGGCGCTCGCGGCCTGCGGCGGCGAGGAGCGCGCGCCCCTCAGGATCGGCGTGATGCTGGTCAACAGCGAGACCCAGACCGACACGGCCCGCGACCGGCTGCGCGCCTTCAGGCTCGCGATCAAGCACGTGAACGAGGCCGGAGGCGTGTTCGGCCAGCCGGTGGAAGTCGCGGAGGGCGACACCCTCAATCCCGCGGATGAGGCGCGACGCCTGATTGAGGAGGAGGGCGTGCATGCCATCGTCGGGCCCAACTCCAGCGCCGACTCGCTGCTGGTGCTGGAGGTGGCCGTGCCGGCGGGTGTGCTGGTGATCAGCCCCTCGGCGTCCTCTCCCCTGCTTACCACCAACGAGGACCGCGACCTCTTTTTTCGCACGGTCCTCTCCGACGTCGCCCAGGGGCCCGCCCTGGCGCAGCTCACGCGCGACCGTGGCTTCGAGAACGTGGGCGTGATCTACCGCGACGACGCCTGGGGCCAGGGCCTGGTGGAGGCCTTCCAGGGGGCGTGGAGGGGCGGCATCGTGGCTGTGAGCTCCCCGTCCGAGCTGCGCGAGAGCTACCTCGACCTGATCGCGGAGAGCGCGCGCGAGGGAGCCCAGGCCCTGGTCCTGCTCACGTTCTGGCCCGAGGCCGAGATCATTCTCAGGGAGGCGCTCGAGAGCGGCCTTTACGACCAGTTCCTCTTCGGCGACGCCCTGAGGCGCGCCGATCTCGCCGAGGCTGTAGGCGGGGGAAGGCTGGCCGGCATGTACGGCACCGTGAGCGGCCCCTCCCACGAGAACCCGACCACCATCCTCTGGGACGAGGCGTTCCGCGACGAGTACGGGAGGGGCACAGAGGCCACCTACGTGAAGGAGACCTACGACGCCACCATCGCCGTCGCCCTCGCGGCGGAGACGGCGGGCTCCACAGAAGGGACGGCCATTCGCGACGCGCTCCGAGGCATCGCCTCCGCACCCGGGGAGCAGGTGCCACCTGGAGCGCAGGGCATCGCCCGCGGCCTGAACATCATCCGGGACGGAGGAGAGGTGGACTACGAAGGAGGCTCCGTCTCCATGGACTGGGACGAATACGGCGACCTCCGGCGAGGCTACATCGGCATCTGGCGGTTCACGGCAGACGGCACGATCGAGGACGTAGACGTCATCGCCTACGAGCGCTGACGGAAGGAGTACGCGTGACTGACATCTGGCAGAAGTTCGGAGATACGTGGACCCGGGTGGGGCCGAGCGACTTCCAAGACGAGGACGAACTGCACGATCGCATCATTGAGGCCCCGGAGATGCTGCCACTCTCCGGTCAACCCAAACTCGTCTTCGCTGGGAAGAAGGTGAGGATAGGAGGGGGTGAGGCCGACGTGCTCGCGGTCGACACAGAAGGCCGTCCTACCATTATCGAAGTTAAGCTCAAGAAGAATCCTGAGTCCCGTCGGGCGGTCGTCGCCCAAACGCTGGCCTATGCCGCTTGGCTACACGGAGCCACGGTGGAGGAGTTGGAAGGGAAAATCCTGGGTTCCCACCTCGGTAGCAAGCGTCTTGTTGACGCTCTCAGCGAAGCCGACTTCGAAGGGGCCCTTGACCATGACCACTTCTATTCGAATCTTGCCGCGCACCTCTCCGACGGCAGTTTTCGCCTCGTCATCGTTCTCGACGATGCGCCAGAACAACTCGTTCGGCTTACAGGCTACCTCGAAGCGATCACGACTGACCGAATCGCAATCGACCTCGTGACGGTAACCGCCTACGAAGTGAACGGGGCTCAGGTGCTGCTTCCTCAGCGGATCGACCCGGAGCGCCAGCCGGAGCCTGCTCCAGGCCGGCCGCGTTCAACTCTCCGGAGCAGCTCCGTCCAGACAACGGCGGGCTCCGCTGCTTTCCGCATGGCCATCGACGGACTAGGCGATGAGGAACTGGCCAAGCGGCTTCGCCACTATGTGGAGTGGGCGGAGAAGCTGGAGGCGGAGGGCCTGTGCCGGCTTGACACGGGCGAGGGAACTGCCCGTTATTCCCTGCGCCTCCGCTTGGTGGGCATGAACACCACCATCGTTGCTCTCGTGCTCCCCAAGGAACCCCCAGAGGAGCACCACTTCTGGATTCAGATCGGCGTAGCCAAGCGGGAAGCGCCAGAAGCACTGCCGGACCTCATCAAGGCTGGCGGGCTGGACGAGACCAAGCAGGCCGGCAGCCCTGCTGCTATCACAAACGAGTTGCTCGACGCCCTGACTCAGGCGTATCGCGAGGCGGCACGAAAGGAATAGCCGATGCGGATCGGAATTTCGATGACGACGGCGCTGCGGGCGCCTGATGCGCGCACGGGCGGGCGGTGGCTCGTTGAGCGGGCGGCGGCGGCGCGGGAGGCGGGGCTCGACAGCCTCTTCGTGGGCGACCACCACAGCACCTCCCCCATGACCTACTACCAGAACGTGCCGGTGCTCGGGCGGGTGCTGGCGGAGTGGAACGACCGGCCCGCGGGGGCGCTCTTCCTGCTGCCGCTCTGGCACCCGGTGTTGCTGGCCGAGCAGATCGGGACGCTGGCGGCGCTGCACACGGGCCCGTTCGTCATGCAGTGCGCCATCGGGCCCGACGACAACCAGTTCCCGGCGTTCGGCGTGAACGTGAAGCACCGGCCCTCGCGCTTCGAGGAGTCGCTCGACATCATGCGGCGGCTCTGGGCGGGCGAGACGGTGAGCTCGGAGGGGCGCTGGCAGATCCAGGACGCGCGTATCAGCCCTGTGCCGCCGGATGGGGTGGAGGTGTGGATCGGGGCGGTCGCGAGGCGCGCCATCGACCGGGCGGCACGCCTCGGCGACGGCTGGCTGGCTTCGCCGGGGCTGACGGCGAAGCAGGCGGCGGCGCAGTCGGCGGAGTACCACGAGCGACGCCAGATCCACGGCCATGCGGAGACGGGTCCGGTCGCCATCAGGCGCGACATCTACGTCGGCGAAAGCGACGAGGAAGCGCAGGAGACGGCGCGGGCGGTCGTCGAGTCGGGCTACCGGGGCTTCGACAGCGAGGCGCTCGCGATCGGCAGTCCGGAGACGGTGGCGGCGGACTTCCGGGCGCTGGAGGAGTCGGGCTACACGGACGTCATCGTGCGCAACCTGATGCCCACGCAGGAGCACGCGCTCGCCTGCATCGGGCGGCTGGCCGAGGTGCGGGCCAGCCTAGCGTAGGGGCCGTCTTCCCCGTACTGGCCCGCGGGAGCGCGATCGCGTAGCGTGCGCGGGCACTCTGAACGCACGGAAGAGAGATTCATGACCATCCACACCGGAAAGCCCGTCATGCACCACCTGGGGTTCGTCGTGAAGGACGCCGACGAGATGGCGAACACGTACACGAACCTGCTGGGCGCCGAGTTCCGCCTGATGCCGCCCTACATGGTCCACTCGATGGCGGGCGAGGAGGCCGAGCTGCGCGTCTACTACGGCGCGATTGCGGGCAGCATTGCCGAGATCATCCAGCCCGTGCGGGGCGACACGCCCCATCAGCAGTGGCTCGACGAGCGGGGCGAGGGCGTCCAGCACCTAGGCCTGTACGTGGACGACGTGGTGTCCGCAACCAAGGACCTGCTGGAGAAGGGCGGCGAGATCCGCTGGGTCTACCCGAACGCGGGCGTCGTGCAGCTGAACTTCGACAGCTCGCTCGACGAGATCATGGGCGAGACGCTTCCGGGGAGCCTGACGTACCTGCACGCCTCCGGCGGCGGCCCCATCCTCGAACTGCTGGGTCCGCCCATCCATACCGGCGTGGTCGGAGGGGCCGTGGCCGGCCTCAACGACTACTGGGAGACGACGTTCCCGCCGGTGGAGCCGCTCCAGCAGGGGTAGCCGATCAGTCCGCCGCTTCGCGCGGCTTGAACGTGTCCTGCGTGAGCGAAGCGATCTCGGCTTCGACGATGTCGGCGTGTTCGCGGAACGCCTTGCTCGCGTCGGTGAGGGCAGCGTTGTAGAGGTCGGGGCCGGCGAGATCGAGCACGAAATCGAGGAGGAACCCGGCGGCGAGCTCGCCGACGTCCTCGTCGCGCTCCTCCAACAGCCAGGCCTGGAGCTCGCGCGCCATGGAGCGGCGGCGCTGGGCATCGATGCGTGTCGAAAGGCCGCGTGGCTCGGAAGGCATCGCGTTCCCTCGCGGCAAGGGTAACGGTCTTCCCACAAACCGCCGAACCCGCTGGCTATACTCGATGGAGATGCCACGCCTCCGCCTGGTTCGTCGCGCCTTCCTGCTGATCCTGATCGCGGTCGGGATCGGGGCTGCGTGCGGCAGCGACGACGCGGAGCGCGACGCCGTCCACCTGCTGGAGATCGACGGCGGCATCGGGCCAATCACGGAACGCTACATCGACCGCGGCATCAGCAAGGCCGAGGACGAGGACGCGAAGCTGATCGTCATCGAGATCGACACGCCGGGCGGCTTCAGCTCGTCCATGCGCGAGATCGTGCAGCGCATCGAGGCTTCGAACGTGCCGGTGGTGGTGTACGTATCGCCCTACGGGGCGCGGGCGGCGAGCGCGGGGACGTTCATCACGATGGCGGCGCATGTCGCCGTGATGGCGCCGAACACGTCGATCGGGGCCGCCTCGGCCGTGAACGCCGACGGGAGCGATATCGAGGGGAACCTGGGGAAGAAGGTCGAGAACGACGCTGTCAGCTTCATCCGCGGGATCGCGGAGCTGCGAGGGCGGAACGCGGACTGGGCGGAGGAAGCGGTGCGAGAGGCCGTGTCGGCGACGCAGACCGAGGCGGTGGATCTGAATGTGGTCGACTTCGTGGCGGGCAGCCTCGACGAGATCCTGCACCGCATCGATGGATCGACGATCGAGCTGAAGCCGGGGCTGCTGGTGACGCTCACGGGGCTGCCCGAGGCGGAGCGGGTGCGCACGAAGATGACCATCTGGGAGCGCATGCTGGAGCACCTGGCCAACCCGACCCTGGCCACGATCCTGCTCTCGCTGGGGATGATCGGGCTCTTCATCGAGCTCTCGAACCCTGGCGCGATCTTCCCGGGCGTCGCCGGGGTGCTGGCGATCGCGATCGGGTTCCTGGCGCTGGGCGTCCTGCCGGTCGACACGATCGGGCTGGTCCTGATCGGGATCGCACTTCTCTTCTTCGCGCTGGAGCTGTTCGTGCCCTCGGGAGGGATACTCGCCGGGGGCGGGCTCGTGGCCCTTGTGCTGGGGGCGATCATCGCCTTCCGGGACACGCCCACGGAGCTGCAGCCCAACCGCATCGTCGTGGGCATCCTGGGATTCCTGCTGGTGGTGGTGTTCACCTCCATGGCGATCGGGCTGGCGCGGATGCGGAAGATCCGATCGGAAACCGGGGCGGAAGCCCTTGTCGGTAGAATGGCGGTCGCACGTACGCCGCTTACGCCAGACGGCATGGTGTTTATCCAGGGCGAGCGCTGGCGAGCGGAGCTGGAAGACGGCTCCGCCGCGGA
>DAOUID010000162.1:0-6970 GCA_034428315.1 Dehalococcoidia bacterium | reverse complement strand
CTCCGGCCCGGCCACGACGATCGGACGCTCACTCCGGTTCAGGGCCTCCACGGCCTCGGCGAGCGCATCGGGGGCGGGGGGGACGGCGGGGGCCGCCAGAGCCTCGGGAGCCGGGGAGATGGCGATTGGCGCGGGGTGCGTGGCCGGCGGCTCGATCAGGGGCTCATCGAAGGGGAGGTTGAGGTGGACGGGGCCGGGGAGGGGGCCGAGTGCCGACTCGACGGCGTGACGGGCCGACTCGGCGAAGACCTCGGGGGGCGCGTCGGGGGAGCCGGGGGCGGGGAGGTCGCGCTCGTGGCGGACACTGACGCCGTACAGCCCGACCTGGTCGATAGTCTGGGGCGCGCCGACGTTGCGAAGGTGGGGCGGCCGGTCGGCGGTGCAGACAACGAGGGGAACGCGCGAGAGGTCGGCCTCGACAACGGCGGGGTGGTAGTTGGCGGCGGCGGTGCCGGACGTGCAGACGAGCGCAACCGGCCGCCCGCTGGCGCGGGCCAGCCCCAGCGCGAAGAACGCGGACGAGCGCTCGTCGATGTGGAGCCAGGGGCGGATGGCGTCCTGCTCGGCGAGGGCGACGGTGAGGGGGGTCGAGCGCGAGCCAGGGGTGACGCAGGCGTCGCGCACGCCGGCGCGGGCGAGACCCTCGACGAGGGCGCGGGCGGCGGCGGTGTTGGCGGCGGCAACCACCGCTAGTCCCCGCGCAGGGCCTCGAGCAGCGGGCGGAGTTTCAGTTCGGCCTCGGCAAGTTCGCGGTCCGGGTCCGAGCCGGAGACGATGCCGGCGCCGGCGTAGAGCAGCGCCTCACGCCCGTGCAGGAGGGCGGAACGGAGGGCGACGGCGAAGGCTCCCTCGCCGTTCATGTCCATCCAGCCGATGGGGCCGGCGTACCAGCCGCGATCCATCCCCTCGAGGCGGGCGATGGCGTCGAGCGCGGGTTCGCGGGGCGAGCCACCCACGGCGGGCGTGGGGTGCATGGCGAGCAGGGCATCGAGCACGTCGACGCCGGGGGCGGCGCGCCCCTCGATGGGCGTCTGGAGGTGCTGGATGCCTTCCAAGCGGAGGATGCGGGGAGCATCCGGGACCTTCAGCTCGGCGCAGAGCGGGTCAAGCGCCTCGCGCGTCGCTCGCACCACGAGGTCGTGCTCGCTGCGCTCCTTCCTGCTGGCGATCAGCGCCCCGGCCAGCTCGTCGTCCTCGGCGGCGTCGAGACCGCGAGCGCTGGTTCCCGCAAGGCTGAGAGCGCGTACGCGGCCGCGCTCCAGCGAGACGAGGAGCTCGGGGCTGGCGCCGACCCAGCTTGAGTCGCCGAGCCGGTAGCCGAATACGAAGCAGCCGTCGTAACGCTCGGCGAGGGCTGTCAGCGTGGCGGCGACGTCGTGGGGGGTGAGGGAGTGGCAGCGCGCCTGCAGGGCAAGCACCACCTTGCGGTAGCGGCCGGCGGCGATTTCGGCGAGCGCCTGCGTGACGGCGCTCCGCCAGTGGGGAGCGTCGGGACCGGTGCGCTGGTAGCGGGGCGAGGTGGGAGCAGGGCCGGAGGGGAGGGCAACGCGCGCGATGGCCGCCGACACCGAAGCGGCGACCCCCTCGCGCGTCTGCTGGGGGCGGACGGCGAGCGTCAGGGAAGCGCTCAGGCGGCCCCGGTGGAGTGCCACGATTACCTCGGGGAGGACGAAGCGCCAGGCGCCGAACGCCTCCCACGCGTGCTCAAGAGAGGGAGCGCTGGCATCGAAGCGGGCGCCGCCGAAGAAACGCGGGCGGGCGAGGGGATCGACTTCTCCCGCGCGATGCTCGTCGGCAGCTTCCCTCAGGGCGGGAGCGGCCGCGGCCAGACGCGCCCCCGCGGCCGAGCCGAGGTCGAGGGCGCGGCCGAAGCCGAACAGGTGCAGATCCCCGGAAGGCTGCTCCCAGGAGACCGTGGCGGCGGCGCGAAGCTGCTGGACGTCCCACTGGCCGGCGCTGCCGAGCAGCTCCACGGGGAGGGCGACGGTGGCGAGCCCGGCGCCATCGCGGCGAGAGCGCAGGCCGAGAAGCTCGCCCGCGAGGTCGAGGGCGGAGGGAGGCGGAAGGGCGGTCTCGATCTCAGTCACGCCGGGCCCCGGAAAGTATACGGCGTCCCCCTGCTACGGCGGGGCCCACGACCACACCTGTGGCGGCTGCGGAGAAGCGCAACTACGATGCGGGACGGGCCGCTCTCCGCGAACGCCGCGTTTGTCGGAAGCAAGTCGCCAGCCTCCCCCCGAGGAGCGATCAGTCCCATATCTGGAGTTATTTCATGCACCGCTACCTGACGCTCGCCCTTGGACTGCTCCTCGTGTTCGGCATGGCTGCCTGTGGTGGCGGCGACGGGGAGGACAGGGAGGAGCAGGTGCTGACCATCCTCTACTGGCAGGCGCCCTCGCTGCCCGGACCGTATCTCTCGGGCGGGTTCAAGGACCGGGACGCGGGCGCCGTCACCCTGGAGCCGCTGGCCTGGTACGGCCCCGACGGCGAGCTTGTGCCGGCGCTGGCGGAGGAGGTCCCGACGCTGGAGAACGGCGGAGTCTCCGCGGACCGCTTGACGGTTACCTGGAAACTGCGGGACGGCCTGAAGTGGTCGGACGGCAGCGACATGACCGCGGACGACGTCGTCTTCACCTGGCGCTACTGCGTGGACGAGGCAACCGGATGCACGGCCGAGGAAGTCTTCGCGGGCATCGCTTCGGTGGAGGCCGTGGACGAGCGGACCGTCCGCATCACCTTCGATGAGCCGCGGCCGTATCCGTACGACGCGTTTGTGACCACCGGATCACCCATCCTCAGCGCCGAGCAGTTCGAGGACTGCGTGGGCGCGGCCGCCCTGGGCTGCACCGAGCAGAACACGCTACCGCTCGGAACAGGGCCCTACCGCATCGTCTCCTTCACCCCCGAGCAGGAAGCTATCTTCGAACGCAATCCCCACTACCGGGGGGAGAAGCCGTACTTCGACCGGGTTGTCCTGAAGGGCGGGGGTGACGCTCAGTCGGCAGCGACGGCGGTCCTCCGGTGGGGGATCGCCGACTACGCCTGGAACCTGCAAATTGACGCCGAGGTGCTGGAGGCCCTGGAGGCAGCGGGCTCCGGAACCGTGGTTTCGGCGTTCGCGGAGCTGGTCGAGCGCATCGTGCTCAACCAGACGAACCCCGACCCGGCGCTCGGCGACGCCCGCTCCGAGTACCTGGAGGGAGCGAACCCACACCCCTTCCTCTCCTTCCAGCCGATCCGGCAGGCCATGTCAATGGCGATCGACCGGGAGCGCATCGCCGAGCTCTACGGCTTCGCGGGGCGGGCCGAGTGCGACCTCATCGCGGGGCCGGCGCACTACGTGTCGGGAGCGAACGAGGGGTGTCTCACCCAGGACATCGCGGGGGCCAACGCGCTGCTGGACGAGCACGGCGTGGTCGACAGCGACGGCGACGGTGTCCGCGAGTACAACGACGTTCCCCTGCGGATCAGGTACCAGACCTCGACGAACCAGCTCCGGCAGTCCACGCAGGAGTTGGTGCGGGACTGGTGGGCGCAGATCGGCATCGAAACCGAGCTCGTGCACCACGACGCCGGGGCCTTCTTCGGGAGCGACCCGGGCCCGGAGACGTACCGGCGGTTCTTCGCGGACGTTCAGATGTACGCGACCGGCGGCGGGATTGAGCCCCAGAATCACCTCTCCGACAACCGCTGCACGCACATCCCCACGCGCGACAACCAGTGGGCGGAGGGGAACGTGGCGCGCGCCTGCAACCTTGCATACGACGCAGCCTTCGAAGCACTTCCGCCCCTCCCCATCGGGCCGGAGCGCGAGGCGCTGGTGAAGGAGCTTAACGACATCCTCGTGCGGAGCTATGTCGAAATACCGCTCGTGAGCCGTGGCATCGTCTCCGCTCACGCTCGCTCACTGAAGGGCGTGAGGTTCAACGCATGGGACAGCGAGCTCTGGAACATCGCGGAGTGGCATCGTTGAACGAGCCGTCGCTGGCGATCGGGACCGTCAGGACGCCGGTCGGCGAGCTGACGGTCGCAGCATCGGCGCAGGGGGTCCGGCAGGTGCGCTGGCATGGGGAAGGCGCATCCCCGCACGAGCAGGCCGAGCCCGGTGCAACCGCGCAGTTGGGGCGAACCCTCGACCAGATCGAGGAGTACTTCCGGGGGGAGCGGCAGGCGTTCGACCTGGACCTGGACCTGCAGGGCACCGAGTTCCAGCGCCTCGTCTGGCAAGAACTGGCCCGGATCCCCTTCGGGGAGACGCGAAACTACGGGACCGTCGCGAAGGCAGTGGGCCGGCCGGCGGCTGCGCGGGCGGTGGGGGCGGCCACGGGCCGGAACCCGGCGCCGCTGATCGTGCCATGTCACCGCGTCGTGGGGGCGAGCGGGTCGCTCACGGGCTTCGCGGGCGGACTCGAGGCGAAGCGCATCCTGCTGGCGCACGAGGCGCGGGTGTCGGGGAAGCGGGACGGGCGGCTTCCCGGCTTCTGAGGCGGCGGGCCGAGGGTCGACGGGGCAGGGGCGTCTCGCTAGGCTGCGGTTATGGGCCGTCGCAAGGGCCGCAAGCGCCGTGGCCGCCGCAACCGGGAGTCGCTCGGAGCGGAGGCGCTGCGCCGCTCGGAGAACCGCAGACGGCGACGGCGCTCGGATGACGAGGTCTTCGCCGGCGCCCTCGCGGCCACCCCTCCCGACGACCTGCGGACCCTCGCGTGGCAGGAGCCGGGGCCCCGCAACCTGATGGCGATGGTGCGCGAGAACGTGAACCCCGGCGCACCGCCCGCGCTCACGTGCGAGGGCTGCCACGAGTTCGTTCCCGGCGACACGGGGCGGGGACGCTGCCTCCATCCCGGAAGCGGCTTCGTGGCGCCCTGGCCGGACACGGAAGCCTGCCAGTTCCACGAGGCGCGGCAGCGCCGGTAACGTGGACACCTAGTCGAAGGAGCCCGCGGCAGCCAGATCCTGCGCAACATCTAGTACCTGGGGGCTGGTGGCTGCATACATGTAGTACCGAGTTGGGCCGGCTGCCAGTCTTGACACCTCGCGCGTGACTAGGCATTATTCCGCTCAACCAGTCAAGCGCTTTAACAGATTCAGGAGCCGCGATGCGCTGCCCCTATTGTCATTCCGATAGCTCTCGCGTAACTGACAGCCGGGGCACGGGAAACGCCGTTCGGCGACGGCGAGAGTGCGGTGACTGCGGGGAGCGTTTCACCACACTCGAAACCATACTGCGCTCCACCCTCCAAGTAGTGAAGAAGGACGGACGGAGGGAGGACTTTGATCGCGAGAAGCTGCTCGCGGGGCTGCGTTCGGCGTGCGCCAAGCGCAACGTCTCCGCGGACCGGCTCGATGCGGTCGTGGCAGAGATCGAGGGGCATGTCACCCGCGAGGAGCGCCTTGAGGTGCCGTCGGCGGTGATAGGCGAACTCGCCGTCGATGCCCTTCAGGGCATCGACCACATCGCCTATATTCGTTTCGCCTCGGTCTATCGCTCCTTTGCCGACCTTGAAACTCTCAAAGACGCGCTTGACGCCCTGGATGAGGGGCGGATGCCTTCCGCTAGGGGTGGCATGCAGCAACTGGCTCTGCCCCGAGCAGACGCGGTGGAAGAAGGAACTCAGGAGCCGACACCGATTGTGCGGTTCGTGGGGTAGCGATGGGATCCTGCATCGCTGCGCGCGAAGGGCATTTACAACGCGGTACATATGTTCTATTATGTTCCGCCCCTGATCCTCAGGTACAGGGGCGAGGCATTGCGATGCCCTGCGATGGCGTCCTTAGCCCATCCGTATCCTCCAAGATTGTCACCCATCCCGACGTGAGGCTTCCACTTCTATTAGCAGCTACTCCGCAGATCTGACGTCTCATTGCCTGCTTTAAACGGAAGCATTCCGGAGGATCCCATGGTTACCACTTCAGAGCCCACTCCCGACACCGGCGCAGGATTCGTTCCGACGCCCCTCTCGGAGAACGCCGTTGTGGTCATGGAGCGTCGCATCGTGGCGCGCGACGACAAGGGCGATCCGATCGAGACGGCCGACCAGTGCTTCCACCGGGTGGCGCGCAACCTCTCCCAGGCTGAGCTCCGCTACGGGGGCACGGAGGCCGACCGGGCGGCAGCGGAGGAGGACTTTTACCGGCTGCTCTCGTCGCTGGACTTCCTCCCGAACTCGCCGACGCTCGTGAATGCAGGCCGTGACCTGCAGCAGCTTTCGGCCTGTTTCGTCCTGCCGGTGCCCGACTCGATAGACGGCATCTTCAAGGCGATCAGGGACACGGCCGTCATCCACAAGTCGGGGGGCGGCACGGGCTTCGCGTTCTCGCGGCTGCGCCCGGCGAACGATCGCGTGCGCAGCACGATGGGCGTCGCCAGCGGTCCCGTCTCGTTCATGACGGTGTTCGATTCCGCCACGGAGGCGATCAAGCAGGGCGGCACACGGCGCGGCGCCAACATGGGCATCCTGCGCGTGGACCACCCCGACGTCGATCACTTCATCTCGATGAAGGCGGATATGACGACGCTCACGAACTTCAACATCAGCGTGGCCGTGACGGACGAGTTCATGACGGCCCTGGCGGAAGGCGGCGACTACAACCTCGTGAGCCCGAAGACGGGCGAGGCGATCGACAAGCGGAACGCCCGCGAGGTCTGGAAGACGATGGTGGAGAACGCCTGGCAGAACGGTGACCCGGGCGTCATCTTCATCGACCGCATCAACGACGGGCGGGCCAATCCCGTGCCGGGCCGGGGACCGATCGAGTCGACCAACCCCTGCGGCGAGCAGCCGCTCTACTCGTACGACTCGTGCAACCTCGGTTCGCTGAACCTCGCCCACTTCGTCGTCGGGGAGCCCGGCGCGAAGGCGGTGGACTTCGAGGGGCTGGGGGCGACGGTGCATCGGTCGGTGCACCTGCTGGACAACGTGATCGAGATGAACCAGTACCCGATCGAGGAGATCGAGGAGACCTCGCGGGC
>DAOUID010000161.1:0-23182 GCA_034428315.1 Dehalococcoidia bacterium | reverse complement strand
CCCGTCGTGCACAGCAAGCGCCTCAAGGTTCGCTTCGCCACCCAGCCCTCCGTCGACCCGCCCACCTTCGTCGTCTTCGTGAACGACCCGAAGCTGATCCACTTCAGCTACCGCCGTTACCTCGAACGCTGCCTGCGCGAGGCTCACGACTTCGAGGGCACCGCCATCCGGTTCGCCTTCCGGGGCTCGAACGAGGAAGATGAGCCGACATGATCGGCGAGTACATCGGCAACGTCGCCACCGGCTACGTCCTCGGCTCGATCCCGACCGGTCTCGTGCTCGGCTACCTCTGGCTGCGCAAAGACATCCGCGAGTTCGGCAGCGGCAAGACGGGCATGACCAACATCCTCCGCACGGCCGGGCCCATCCCCGCCGCCCTCGGCCTCTTCGTAGACATCGGCAAGGGCGCCGCACCCGTCGTTATCGGCCGCTTCCTCTTCGACGACGTCGGGGTCGCCATGGCGGGAGGAGGGGCCGCCGTGGTGGGCCACGTCTGGCCGGTCTTCGCCGGATTCCGCGGAGGCCGCGGGGTCGCCACGGCGCTCGGCACCCTCCTCGCCATCACGCCCCTCCTGGCCCTTGCGATGCTCGGGGCCGGCGTGATCGCCGTTGGCATCACCCGCATGGCCTCCGTCATGTCACTGGTCGGAGGGGTTGCGGCGGTGGCCATCACCGGCGGACTCGCCCTCGCCGGCAGGCTCGACGACATCGTCGCCTGGTACGCCCTCGGCGTGGTCGCCTTCCTCTACTACATGCACCTCCCCAACATCCGCCGCCTGATCGCCGGCACCGAGCCCCGGCTTGGCCAGGGCGGCGACAATCCCGCGAGCGGCTGACCCGTGCCCTCCTTCCTCGTTGCCGGTGCGACCTCCTGGGGCCTGACCCTGTCCCACCTGCTCGCGCAGGGCGGCGCCGACGTCACGATCCTCGCCCGCACCTCCGGTGAAGCGGACACGGTCGAACGCGACCGCGGGCTCGCCCGCCTGCCCGGCTTCGAGCTGCACGCAGCCGTGCGCGTCTGCCCCATCGACGAAGCTCCCGGGGGCGGGGACGGCATCGTCGTGGCTGTCCCCGCGCAGGCGTTTCGAGCCACCGCCGGCCACCCCGCCCTCTCCCGCGAGGTTACCGTCCTCAGTGCCGCCAAGGGCATCGAGCACGGCTCCCTCCTGCGCATGAGCGAGGTGCTTGCCGCCTGCGGTTGGCCCGCCGAGCGCATCTCCGCCCTCTCCGGACCCAACCTCGCCCCCGAGATCGTCGCCGGCCTCCCCGCCGCCTCGACCGTCGCCTCCGCCGGCGAGGCCGAGGCGGAGATGTGGCAGCGCGCCCTCAGCACCTCCCGCTTCCGCGTCTACCGCTCGACCGACCTCGTCGGCGTGGAGCTCGGGGGCGCCCTCAAGAACGTGGTCGCCATCGCGGCGGGCGTGGCTGCGGGCCTCGGCCTCGGCGCCAACGCCCTCGCCTCCCTCACCACCCGCGGCCTCGCCGAGATCACGCGCCTGGCCATCGCCGAGGGCGCTTCCGCCAGCACCCTCCTCGGGCTCGCCGGCGTCGGCGACCTCATGGCGACCTGCTACTCGCCCCTCAGCCGCAACCACCGCTTTGGCGAGCGCCTCGCCGCCGGCGACACCGCCGAGCAGGCCGTGGCGGCGGCCGGCGGCGTCGTTGAGGGGGCTGCCACCGCCCCCGTGGCGCTGGCCCTCGCCGCGCGACACGGGCTCGACCTCCCCATCGCCGAGCAGGTGAACGCCGTCATCGCCGGCGACCGCTCCGTGACCGAGGCTTTGGAGGCGCTTCTTTCCCGCGACCTTCGCGCCGAGGGCTAGGGGCTGTGTACCATCAGTGGCATGACCGGCACCTCGACGCCGCTCGCCGAGCTCAACGAGGCGCTCGAACGGCTCGCCGGTGGCGCTGATCTCCTGCCCTCCGAGCTTCCCGTCCTCTCCGACCTCGACCGTGAGCAGGTGAAAGCCCTCGCAGCCGCGTGGCCCGGCATCCCCGACGACACCCGCGTGCGGGTCATCACCGAAGCGGTGCGTCTCTCCGACGAGAGCGTCGAGGTCGAGTTCTCGCGCTTCGCGGGCGTGGCCATTGCCGATCCCCTCCCCGAGGTCCGCGGCGCCGCCGTCGAGGCCCTGCGCGAATCCACCCACCGCAGCACCGCCCGCCTCCTGACCTCGGTTTTGCGCGACGATGACGACGAAGACGTTGCGGCCGACGCGGCCGACATCCTCGGCGAGTTCGTCATGCGCCTCGAGCTCGGACGCTTCGCCGAGCGGGAGGGCGAGGCCGTCGTCGATGGCCTGCGCGCCGCCGCCGCCGACCCCGCCCGCGCCCCTGTCGTCCGCGCCAGTGCGCTCGAATCCCTGGCGCCGCGCTCCCTTCCCTGGATCGAGGGACTCGTCCTTGAGGCCTACTACGGCGACGACGAGACCGTGCGTCTCGCGGCTGTCAGGGCCATGGGCCTCTCCGCCCGCGAGGACTGGCTCGAATACGTCCTTGAGCAGTTCGATTCCGGCGACCCCGAGTTCCGCCGCGAGGCGGTCATCGCCGCCGGCGAGATCGCCTCCGAGGAGGCGATCGACCGGCTCGCCGATCTCTTCGTCGATGGCGACGACGAGGTGGCTATGGCCGCCATCGCCGCCGCCGGCGAGATCGGAGGCGAGGTCGCGCTCGAGTACCTGCGCGACTTCGCCGGAGAAGCGCCCGAGGGCTGGGCCGAACTCGTCAGCGAAGCCATCGAGGCGGCCTCCGTCGTTCGGCCCGACTACGAGGAGTTCGACGAGTGAGCACCCGCGCCGCCCGCCGGCTGCCCGTGATCGATTCCGTCTCCGCCGGCGGTGTCGTGTGGCGAAGGGATGGCGATAGCGGCTTCGAGGTCGTCATCGGCTACCAGGCCAGGGACAGGCGGTGGGCGCTTCCCAAAGGCACGCCCGATCCGGACGAGACCCTCGAAGCAACGGCCCTTCGCGAAGTGCGGGAGGAAACGGGGCTTGAGGTCGCGCTCGGGGAAAAGGTCGGCGTCATCGAGTACTGGTTCTCCCAGGACGGGCGCCGCTACCACAAGCGCGTCCACCACTGGCTCATGACCCCGGAGGGTGGCGACTTCTCGGACCGCGATCACGAGTTCGATGAGGTCATCTGGGCGCCCGCGGGGGAGGCGCTCGCCCAGATCACCTTTGCGACCGAGCGCACGATCCTCGAACAGGCTCTCGTGGCCCTGGGGGACAGGCCATGAGCGACCCTCAGCCCGCCGTCGTCCTTGCCGAGACGCCCCGCCTCCGCATCCGCGAGAAGCGCATCGAGGACGCCGCCGCCGAGTACGCCTGGCGCAAGGATCCCGAGGTCGCCCGCTTCGACGCGACCCCGCCCCTCGTCCTCTCCTACCGCGAGTTCGTGCAGCAGTTCGAGCGCGACCTGCGCTTCAACAACCCCGCCCGCCACGCCTACGCCATCGAGACGGTCGAGGGCGAGCACATCGGGGCGCTCATGTACTACAACGCCGACCATGTGTCCGGTACGGCCGAGTACGGCATCTCCATCGGCCCCGCCGAAAGCCGCGGCGCCGGGCTCGGCACCGAGGCGACCATCGCCTTCCTCCGCTTCGCCTGGAAGTCGCTCCCCCTGCGCCGCATCTACCTGCACACGCTGGAGTGGAACGAACGCGCCCGCCGCTCCTTCGAGCGCGCCGGCTTCCAGCAGACCAAGGTGGTGCTGCGCCGTAACGAGCGCTACCTCTACATGGAGGCCAGGCGCGAATGGTGGCTGCTCTGGGACAGCGAGGGCCGCTTCGCCGACTACGCTGGCGCCGCCCCGCGCGAGCGCGAGGCGACGACCCCCGAGGCCTAGCCACCCTCCTGCGAAGTGTGCGCTTCGAGGATGGCGTTCGCGATCAGGCGGGCGTGCGGGTACGGCTTCCAGCCCTCGGGCGTGTTGTAGTAGCGGGTCCCCGTCTGCACCTCTTCCGGCGGACGGTTGCCGTACTCCACGTCGATCCCCTCCACCCGGATGCTGGGCGTTCCCAGGAACTTCTTCGCGGTCGCGTCTTCCTGGCTCAGCACTTCCGTGTACGTGATCTCGACGTCGACCCCAGTGGCCTCGATGGCAAGACGGAGGGCCTCCTCCGCCTCGTCCCCCGGCGACTGCCCCCGCGAGTGCAGAACCTCAACCCGAATCGCTGCTGTCAGAGCGCTCCTCCTCGGGCTCTCGCTTCCGTGCGAGGCGTTCGGCCAGCGATGCCTCCGCTCCCAGCGAGCCCGCGTGATAGTACCGCGTCTCGCCCAACTCTTCGGGAAGGTAGCGCTCCCCCTCGGCGTAGTGGTCCGGCTCGTCGTGCGCGTAGCGATACCCCGAGCCGGACCCCATCTCTCGCATCAGCCCCGTCGCCGCGTTCCGCAGGTGCAGCGGCACGGGCAGGTGCGAGGTGCGCCGGGCGTCCTCGCTTGCCCGCGCGTACGCCGTCAGTGCCGAGTTGCTCTTGGGCGCGAGCGCCAGGTACAGCGCGCACTCCGCCATCGGCAGGAACCCCTCGGGCATGCCGATGAAGTGCACCGCCTGCTGGCAGGAGGTGGCCACGCCCAGCGCCTGCGGATCAGCCAGCCCGATGTCCTCCGCCGCCAGGATTACCATTCTCCGCACGATGAACTGCGGGTCCTCCCCCGCCTCCACCATCCGCGCGAGCCAGTAGACCGCCGCGTCCGGGTCCGACCCCCGCACCGACTTGATGAACGCCGAGATCGCGTCGTAGTGGTAGTCGCCTTCCTTGTCGTAGTAGGGGCGGCGCTCCTGCAGCGCCCGCCTCACGTCCCGCTCCCCGATGGCCGCTCGCCCGTCTCGTCGCGCCGAGTCCGCCGCGATCTCGAGGGCGCTCAGGGCGGCGCGCGCGTCGCCGTGCGACCCCTCCACCAGCGCCTCCCGCGCCCCCTCCTCGATCGCGAGACCGAGGGCGCCGAGCCCCCGCTCCTCGTCCCCGAGCGCCCGTTCGACGATGCGGGCGAGGTCCTCCTCCGCCAGCGCCTCCAGCCGTACCACCCGCACCCGGCTCAGAAGCGGCGCGACTACCTCGAAGGACGGGTTCTCCGTCGTCGCCCCGATGAGCGTGACCGTCCCGTTCTCGACATAAGGCAGGATGACGTCCTGCTGCGCCTTGTTGAAGCGGTGGATCTCGTCGATGAAGAGGACGGTGCGGACGCCCGCCTCCCGGCGCTGCTGCGCCTCCCCGATGAAGCGTCGTAGCTCCGCCACGCCCGATGCGACCGCCGAGAGCGCCACGAACTCGCCCTCCGCCTCCCGGGCGAGGATGCGCGCCAGGGTGGTCTTTCCGCACCCGGGCGGCCCCCAGAGGATGATCGACGGAAGCGCCCCGCCGCTCGCTGCCCGCCCTAGAAGCGCATCCGGCCCGACGGCCGGCTGCTGGCCCACGAATTTGTCGAGCGTGCGGGGCCGCATGCGCGCCGCCAGGGGGGCGTCGGCGCGTTCGCCCGCCGAGAAGCCCAGCGATGCCTGGAGCGCGCGCGTGTCCCGCTGGCGCGGCACCGTCAGCCCGCCAGCACGGCGATGGTCACCCCGTCGCCGCCTTCCTGGGGGGGCGCGGTCTCGTAGCGGCGCACCAGTGGGTGCCGCGAGAGCGCCTCCCGGATGGCGGCCCGCAACGCGCCCGTGCCCTTCCCGTGGATGATCCGGATGGAGGGCAATCCCGCCCGGAACGCCTCGTCCAGGTGTCCTTCGAAGGTCAGCACCGCCTCCTCCGCTCGCTGCCCCCGCAGGTCGAGCTCGGCCGCGACTGAGGTCGCCGGGGGCAGGTCCGCCGCGGCCGGCGCCGGCGGCGTGTACCCCGGCTCCGTCCGTTCGATGCGGTCGACCGAAACCTTCATCCGCATCGACCCGAACCGTACCTCCACGCGTCCGTCCGACCCCACCCCCGTCACCGCCTCCCCTTGCTGCGGGATGTCCCGCACGCGCACCACGTCTCCCGGCGAGACCGGCTCGAGCCAGGCCGTCGCACGCTCGGTGGCCTGTTTGCTCGCCGCCTCGATCTCGGCGTCCAGCGCCTGCAGCCGCTCCGCCGCCGCCGCGTCCACGCTGCGCTCCTTCTCGCGACGCTCCAGGCGTTCCAGCTCGCGCTGGGCGCGAGCCACCAGCGTCTCCCCTTCCCGCCGCGCCCGCCCCAGGATCGCTTCCCGCTCGGAATCGATCGTGCGGTGCTGCTCCGCCAGCTGCAGGCGCAGCTCCTCCGCCTCCTGCCGCGCCTCTTCCTCGTGCCGGCGGGCATCGGCCGCCCCCGCCCGCTCGCGGCGCGCCTCGTCCAGCAGCCCGTCCAGCTCCCGCGTCTGCGCGCCCACGCCTTCCTCCGCCCGCTCCAGCACCCCCTCGTCGATCCCGAGCCGTCGCGCGATCGCGATTGCGTTCGACTGGCCCGGCAGCCCGATCGTCAGGTGGTAGGTCGGGCTCAGGGTCTGCAGGTCGAACTCCACCGAGGCGTTCCGCAGGCGCGGCTCTTCCTGCGCAAAGGTCTTCAGCTCCCCATGATGCGTGGTCGCGATGATCGTGCAGCCGCGATCGAGCAGCGCCTCCAGGATCGCGCGCGACAGTGCGGCCCCCTCCTCCGGATCCGTGCCCGCCCCCAGCTCGTCGAGCAGGACGAGCGTGCGCGGCGCGGCCGCCTCGAGGATCCCACCCATCGTTCGCATGTGCGAGGAGAACGTGGAGAGGGACTGCTCGATCGACTGCTCGTCGCCGATGTCGGCGTGGATCGCCCCGTAGGTGACGAAGCGGCTCCCCTCGTCGCAGGGCACGGGCAGTCCCGCCTGCGCCATCAACGTCAGCAGCCCCACCGTCTTCAGGGCGACCGTCTTCCCGCCCGTGTTCGGACCCGTGATCAGCAGCCCCGGCGCTTCCTCGCCCAGGTCGAGGTCGATCGGGACGACATCCCCCCAGAGCAGCGGGTGTCGCGCCCGCACGATCGTCGTATCCCCCTCCTCCCCCAGCCACGAAGCGTCGCCGTCGGCCCGCGGGAGCGACGCCCCCAGCCGCTTCCCCAGCAGCGCCTTCGCCCGCAGCAGGTCGAGCTGCGCCATCGCTTCCAGCGTCGCCAGCGCCTCGCCGTCCCGCTCCCCCACCATGCCCGAGAGTTGCAGGAGCACGCGGCGCTCCTCGCGCTCCTCCGCGAGTTGCAGTTCCCGCACCTCGTTGCCGGTCTCCACCACGCTCATCGGTTCCAGGAACACGGTCGCGCCGCTCGATGACACGTCGTGCACGATGCCGGGGAGCTGCCCGCGGAAGTCAGCCTTCACGGGGATCACCATCCGCCCGTTGCGCTCGGTCAGCAGTTCCTCCTGCGCGACACCCCGCCGCACGGCGTCCGCCAGGGCCGCGCGGGCGTGCCGTTCCAGGCGCGCCTGCGCCCCGCGCAACTCGCGGCGCACCGCCGCCAGCTCGGGGCTCGCGTTATCATCGACGTCCCCTCGCGGCGTGATCGCCTTCCGCACCTCCGCGATGAACGGCCGGAAGTCTGCGATCACCTCCGCGATCGTGGCGATGCGCGGCGTCTGCTCCGCCAGCCGCTCGGTCAGCTGCCTGGCTCGCCAGGCTGTATCGAGCGCGCCAGCCGCCTCCTGCAGGTCGGTCGGCTCGATCGCCTGTCCGATCGTGGCCGACTGGATGAGGGGTCGCAGATCGCGCATCCCGCCGAGGGGGACATCGAGCCCCATCTGCTCGATGCGGGTCATCTCGGCGGTGTCCGTCTGCAGCGCCAGCACGGCTTCGTGGTCCCGCTCCGGCTCCAGCGCGAGCGCCAGCTCCCGTCCCAGGCTGAAGGCGGTTTCGCTCGCCAGCATGGCCCGGACCTTGTCGAACTCCAGCACGCGCAGGGTGTGGTCGTTCATGGGCCCAGCGTACGGTTTCGCTCACAGCGGGACCAGAGAAGGGAAAGACGTACCCGTTTCGGCGCTCATCGCAACCCGCTAAGCTGATCTGTCCAGCGACCAGCGCCTGTGAGGGGGGAATGCTCCAGAAAGTCCTTGTTGCCAACCGCGGGGAGATCGCCCTGCGGATCGTGCGTGGCCTGCACGACCTCGGGATCGCCTCCGTGGCGATCTACTCCGAGGTCGATCGCCTCTCGCGTCACGTGCGCTATGCCGATGAGGCCTACCTCATCGGCCCCCCCGAGGCTTCGGGCAGCTACCTCAACGCCGAACGCATCATCGACGTGGCCACTGCCTGCGGCGCCGACGCCATCCACCCCGGCTACGGGTTCCTCGCCGAGAACGCGGACTTCGCCGAGGCCTGCGAGGATGCGGGGCTCACCTTCATCGGCCCCTCGCCCGCATCAATCCGCCTCCTCGGCGACAAGAACGCGGCGCGCTCCCTGGCGGCGAGCGTGGGCGTCCCCGTGGTGCCGGGGACCGGCCCGCTCGAGTCGCTTGAGAGCGCCCCGGAGCTCGCCCGCGAGATCGGTTATCCCATCGCCATCAAGGCGATCGCCGGCGGCGGGGGACGGGGCATCCGCTTCGTTGAGCGCGAGGAAGACCTCCCCCGCGCCCTCGCTCTCGCCAGCCGCGAGGCGGAGGCCGCGTTCAGCGACGGCACCCTCTACCTCGAGGCGCAGATGCAGGGCGTGCGCCACATCGAGATTCAGATCATCGCCGACACCTTCGGCAACGTGATCCCCCTCGGCGAACGCGAGTGCTCCATCCAGCGCCGCCACCAGAAGATCATCGAGGAGACGCCCTCCGTGGTGGTCGGGCCCGAGCTTCGGCGGGCCCTGAACCGCGCCGCCGTCCGCGTTGCCCGCGCCGCCGGCTATCGCAGCGCCGGTACGGTCGAATTCCTCCTCACCGAGGACGAGCGCTACTACTTCCTCGAGGTCAACGCTCGCCTCCAGGTCGAGCACCCGGTGACGGAGATGACGACCGGGGTGGACATCGTCAAGGACCAGATCCTCGTCGCCGGCGGCCTGGAGCTTCCCTACGACGAGAGCGACCTCATCACCCGCGGATGGGCGATCGAGTGCCGCATCGTCGCCGAGGACCCCCAGAACGGCTTCCTCCCCTCCGTGGGGCGCATCGTCTTCTCCCGCGAGCCCGCCGGCCCCGGCATCCGCGTGGAGAGTTGCCTTCACGATGGGTTCGAGGTGACGCCCTACTACGACTCCCTCCTCGCCAAGGTGACGGCCTGGGGCACCGACCGCGAGGATGCCCGCACGCGCATGCTCCGCGCCCTGCAGGAGTCCCGCGTGGTTGGCGTCGCCACCAACATTCCCTACCTCCTCGAGATCCTCGACCTGCCCGCCTTCGTCGAGGGGCGGCTCGACACGGACTTCCTCGACCGCCACCAGGTTGAGGGGCACCACTCGGAGGAACCACTGCGTGAGGCCGCCGCCATCGCAGCCCTCCTCACGCTCGCCGGCGAGGGCCGCTCGCCGGCCATGGACGCGGACGGGCGAAACCGGCGCACGGCGCCCTCCGCCTGGCGGCAGCAAGCGATGGGACGATGGCCGAAAAGTATCTGATCCAGGTCGACGACAGTGCCCTGGAGGCTGAGCTTGAGCGGCTCAACGGCGGCAGTGCCGCCCGTGTTCGCCTGGGAGAAGACGGCGAGTGGCAGTTCGCCGAGCTCCAGCACGTCCGCGCCGGGCTGCACGTGATCATGCTCGACAACCATCCCGTCGAGCTGTACATCGAGCGCCGCGGAAGCGCCGTCGATGTCACCATCGGCCGGCGCACCTATCACATTCAGATTGGCCGTGGCCGCCGCGCCGCCAGCATGGCCGCGAGCGCTGCAGCCAGCGACGGCTTCGCCCGCATACGCGCTCCCATGACCGGCACCGTGCTCGAGGTCCGGGCCGCCCCCGGCGACGAGGTTGAGGCCGGCGATGTCATCCTCGTCATCGAGTCGATGAAGATGAACAACGAGCTCCGCGCTCCCGCCGCCGGCGTCGTCGAGCGCATCGACGCGATCGTCGACGCGCAGGTGGAGGAGGGCCAGGAGCTTGTCGCCATCCGCGCCGCCGAAGCGAAGAACGGTTCCGGCTGAATCGGCTTTGCCGTTGACGCCCTTGATCTGTTGAATCGTATGATGCCGTGACGTACGGTACGCGCCCGGCCGTGCTAGGCGGGGAGCTAGCGGTGCCCTGTAACCCGCAATCCGCTCAAGCGGGGCTTAATTCCCGTCCGAGGGATGGTCTCTCCGGGGACTGCCTTCGCAAAGCGGCGTTGACGATCTGGTCCTGCGCGGCGGAGCACTACGAACCTGGTCAGGTCCGGAAGGAAGCAGCCATAAGTAGAACGCTCCGGGCGCCGCAGAGTAGCCGGGTCCGAGCTGGCTCGCGCGGTGCAAGCCTGGGTTTCATTCCGAAGACGGGTGCACGGTCGTTGTAAAATCGCGCCCGCCGCGAGGGAGGGGTGCACATGGCCCGCAGCTTGCCGCGCCCGCGCCCCCCTATTGAGTCCGAGCTCGCGATCGGGCGTGCCTTCCCGACCTTCGATGTCATCGATTACTCCCGCTCCACGCGGGGGCGGCGGCACGCCGTCGCCATCCTCGTCGTCGCCATTCTGGTTGTCCTCGCCTTCCAGGTTTTCCCCCTCCGCGACGTCACCCTCGTCGCCGGTGACACGACCGTCCAGGTGCGCTCGGCCTTCGGGGACCAGGAGGCCGCCCTCGATGCCGCTGCCGTCGAGCTCGCCCCCGGCGATCGCCTCTACGTTGCCCGCACGGGCGACCAGTCCGCCGTTGCCGTCCAGCGCGCCACTCCCCTCGTGGTTGTGGTGGATGGCGCCGCGATCGAGGTGCGCACCACGGCGCGAACCGTCGCCGGCGCCCTCGCCCTCGCCGATGTCGAGGTGCGCGATCGCGACCGCATTTTCGTGGGTGGCGCCCGCACCGCTCCCGACGCCGAGCTCGGCGGCGCTGTCTCCGGGGCGGTCGTCGCCGCGGCGGAGGGACAGCCGGTTCGCATCGAGGTGGTCCGCGCCCTCCCCTCGCTCCCGGCTGCCGGAACGCCTCGTGGCGACCCCCTCGCGGGCGCGTCCTCGCAGTTGCCGGCGTTGGAAGGCGCTGCCGGGAACTCCGTCCTCACGGTCCTCAGCGACCCGTTCCCGTCGTCCTACTTCGGAGACTCCACTCCCGAGCTACAGGTTCTGTCCGATGCCCTCCGCGATCTTCCCGGCCTGCGTCTCATAAGCCTGAACGTCGGTGGCCGGGCGGAGACCATCGGCACCCACGTACTCACCGTGGGGGCGCTCCTGGAGTCCCTCGGGATCGAGTTGGGTGAGTACGACCGCATCTCCCACCGGCTCGATGCGCCCGTCACCCATGACATGGAGCTGGTCGTCCTGAGGGTGGAGAAGGTGATCGAGGAGTACCGCGAATACACCCCGGCCAGGATGATCTGGCGCGACGACCACACGCTCCCTCCCGGTGAGGTGCGGGTGATCGAAGGCACTCCCGGCGAGGTGCGCGTCTGGGAAGAGGTTGTCTACGAGAACGGCGCCGAGGTCTCCCGCGAACCCCACTCGGCCGTGCTCGTGTCGAAACCCGTCGCCGGGGAGCACCTCCGTGGTCCCGTCGCCGAGGACGGCGTGTCCCCCGTCGTCGTCGATGACTACGACGGACCCTACCGGGAGCGGCTGCGCGTGTGGGCCACCTGGTACAACGCCACCCACGGGTGGGCGCCGCCCGGCGATCCCGCCTATGGCATTACCTTCTCCGGCGTCCCTCTCGAGTACGGCATCTGCGCCGTCGACCCCGACTACATTCCCCTCGGCACGCGGTTCTACGTTCCCGGCTACGGCGAGTGCCTCGCCGCCGACACGGGCGGCCTCATCAACGGCTACGACGTCGACCTCGGCTTCCCCGAGGGCCACGCCCCCGAACCCTGGCACACCGGCTACGTCCACATCTACATCCTCGACTGAGCCTCGCCTGCGGGCCTACCATCGCGACATGAGTGCGAAGTCCCGGGGCCCGCGCGCCCGCAAGACGCTGGGCCAGCACTTCCTCGTCGATACCGGTGTCCTGGCCGACATCGTGTCTGCCCTGCGCCCGCCGCCCGGGGGCGTCCTGCTCGAGATCGGCGCCGGCACCGGTCAGCTCACGGAAGCCCTGCTGGAGGCCGGCCACGAGGTCGTCGCCCTCGAGATCGAGGCGCGCCTGCTCGATCACCTGCGCCGGCGCTTCGCCGGTCGTGAACCCCTCACGCTCGTCGAGGGCGACGCCCGCATCCTCGACCTGGCCGGGGTCGTTCCCGCCGGACGCCCCTTCAGCGTCGTCGGGAACCTGCCCTATTTCGCCGCCAACCCCATCATCCGCCACCTCCTCGAAGGCCGGCCCCTGCCCACCGAGCTTGTGGTCATGGTGCAACGCGAGGTCGCGCGCGAGATCACCGCGCGACCGGGCAAGCTCTCGCTCCTCGGCATCTCGGTGCAGAACTACGCGGTCACGGAGAGGCTCTTCGAGGTGCCCCCCATCGCCTTCGACCCTCCCCCCGCCGTCCACTCCGCGGTGGTGCGTCTCACGCTCCGCGAGACCCCCCTTGTCCCGCCCGCCCGTACCGAGGCCTTCTTCCAGCTCGTGTCGGGCGCCTTCCGCAACCCCCGCAAGCAGATCCACAACGCCCTCTCTCGTGCCCCGGGCCACGTCCCCGACGCCGTCCGTCCCGCCCTCGCCGCCGCCGGCATCGACTCCCACCGCCGCCCCGAGACCCTGGCCATCGCGGAGTGGCTCGCCCTGCTGGACGCCTTCGAAGTGGCAACCCCCCATGCCTGAGGAGCTGTCCGCCCTCGCCCCCGCCAAGGTCAACCTCACCCTCGAGGTGGGCGGCGCCCGCGCCGATGGCTACCACGACCTTGCCAGCATCCTTCAGACCCTTGCCCTGGCCGACGAGGTGACACTGCGTTCCGCCTCCGTGCCCTCGATCGAGATTGCCGGACCCTTCGCGGCGGGCACGCCCGCCGACGCCGGCAACCTCGCCTGGCGCGCCGTCGATGCACTGGCCGGCGTCCTCGGCCGCGAGCCGGAGCCGCTCCACATCCGCATCGTGAAGCGCATCCCCCCGGCCGGCGGGCTCGGTGGGGGCGCATCCGACGCCGCCACTGTGCTCCGCCTGCTCGCCCGCCTCTGGCCCGATGCCGGGGAGGAGGCGCTCGTGGCCGCCGCCGCGGCTGTCGGCAGCGACGAGCCCTTCCTGCTTTCCGGCGGGACCGCCCTCGTCGAGGGACGAGGCGAGCGCGTCACCCCGCTGCCCGACCTCCCTGAGCACGGCGTCGTGCTCTTCATCCCGCCCGAGACCCTCCCCAACAAGACCGCGACCCTGTTCGCCGCCCTCGGTCGCGATGGCCAGGTCGATGAGCCGGCCGTGAGCAGGTCACTGGCCGGGCGTTTGCCCGTCGAGGTCACCGGCGCCGACCTCTACAACAGCTTCGAACGCGTCGCCTTCGACTGCTTCCCCGGCCTCGCCGGGCTCTGGGAGCGGCTCGAAACGCGCACGGGCGAGGCCGTCCGCCTTGCCGGCGCCGGCCCCACCCTCTTCTGGATCGGCCCCGAGGAGGCAGTCGAGCGTGTCACCGGGGCCGCTGAAGGGCTCGACTGCACGGTCATCCCCACCGTGACGGCCGGTTCGCTATGGAGGCGCTAGTCGCCGGCGCTATCGCCGGGTACGTGATGGCCATGCTCACCAGCGTGGCCGTCGCCTACGTCGTCTTTGGCGCCCGTGATGCCGAGGTGGTCGAGCGCTGGATCGCCCGCGACGTCTCCGGGCCGGTCCTCTTCATCCCCATCCTTACGGGCTCCGTGTTGGCCTGGGTCTTCGTCGGTCTCGTCGCCGCCATCATCTACGAGGTCGCAGACCTCGGCGCCCAGCCCGACGGCCTCGGGAGCCCGAGCGCCGCCTTCACCGTCGTCGCCATCGTGTTCTCCGCTGCCCCGGCGCTGCTGCTCGGCATCCTCTGGCCGCGCCTCTGGTGGATGTGGGCCGGTCTCGCGCTGCCGTGCCTTGCCCTCTTCGGCTGGCTTCTGCCTCATCTGGCGGGCCGATAAGATAGCTGGACGCTTGTGCGGCTGTTCACGAGCGTGGAGGCGCTCGTGGGCGGCACCATCGTCGATATGCACCTGCACACCACCCGTGGTGCGTCGGACTCCATGCTCGACCCCGAAGACCTCATCGAAGAGGCGAACCGCATCGGACTCACGGGCGTCAACATCACCGAGCACGACCGCATGTGGGAGTCCTGGGACCTCAACCCCTTCCGCAAGGCCCACCCCGAGATCTTCATCTCCAACGGCATGGAGGTCTCGACCGACATGGGCCACGTCATCGCCGTGGGCCTGCGCGGCTACGAGGGCGGCATCCGCCGTCTCGAACGCCTCCGCGAGGTCGCCGACGAGCAGGGCGCCTACCTCATCGTCGCCCACCCCTTCCGCCACTTCTTCGATCCCGTCCACTTCAAGCGGCAGGGAAAGCCCGCTTTCACACTGACCCCCGAAGAGGCCGCGAAGCTGCCGGTCTTCCAGCTCGTCGACGCCGTCGAGGTGCTCAACGGCTGCAACACCCCCCGCGAAAACTACTTTGCCCTTCAGGTCGCGAAGGCGCTCGGCAAGCCCGGCACCGGCGGCTCCGACGCCCACTCGAACCAGGGCATCGGCTACTTCAGCGCCCAGTTCGACGAGACCGTCGAGACCCCCGAGCAGTTCCTCCGGCTCCTCCACCGGGGCGCCTACCAGCCGGTCCGCGGCCTCCCCCAGGGCGAGCTCGAAAACTTCTGGGACGCGCCCCCGCCCGAGGAGGTGCCCGCGTGAGCGACCTCGTCCGCTGGGAATACGCCCGCGTCGTCGTCAGCGGCATGGAGCAGCCCATCGTCGCGAACTTCAGCCACCGGCCCGAGGACGACCGCGAGTACGGCACCAACGACCTCGCCGAAGCCCTGCGCGACCTCGGCGACGCCGGCTGGGAGATGGTCTCCGATTCCCGCGTGGAGAACTGGGTCGGCACCCAGCTCATCTTCCGCGAGATGCTCTACTTCAAGCGTCCCCGGCAGGACGACGCGTGAGCGACGAGCAGCCCTTCGCCGGGATTACCGTGCTCGAATTCGGCCAGTTCGTGGCTGTTCCCTACGGCGCCCAGCTCCTCGCCGACGGAGGCGCCCGCGTCATCAAGATCGAGCCCCTTGAAGGGGAGGCCTCGCGCCACACGGGCTACCGCTGGGGGGACGTGACCCGCCACTTCCTCGCCCGCAACCGCGGCAGCCACTCCCTCCCCCTCGCCCTCCGCCACGAGAAGACAGCCGCCATCCTCGATGCTCTCCTCGCCAAGACCGACGTCGTCCTGACGAACCTCCGACCCGGCCTCGCCGCCCAGTTCGGACTCGACTACGAGAGCCTCTCCGAGCGTTACCCGCGCATCATCGTCGGGAACGTCACCGCCTTCGGAGAGAAGGGTCCGGATGCCGGCCTTGCGGGCATGGACCAGGTGGTGCAGGCGCACAGCGGCCTCATGGCCATGAACGGCGGCATGCGCGATGGCCGCCCCATCGCCGAGGGCTCGCCCATCTCCGACTTCATGTGCGCCGCTCTCCTCGCCTACGGTGTCGCCTCCGCCCTCTACCGGCGCACCAGCACCGGCCGTGGGGGCCGCGTCGACACCTCGCTCCTCATGTCCGCCCTCATCCTCCAGAACAACCTGCTCATCCGCGTCGAGGACCAGGACGGTGAGACGCACGCCACCTATCTCGATTGGCTCGCCGGGGCCCGCGCCGGAGGCATGCCGTATGCCGAGCAGGCCACCCACATGCCCAGCAGCCGCGTCGCGCGGCTCGTCAGCATCTACTACCGCACCTTCACCACGCAGGATTCCGCCATCGCCATCGCCTGCCCCAGCGTTGGGCTCCGCCGCCGCCTCATGGACGTCGTGGGCCTGGAGGACCCCGCCCTCGACCCCAGCCTCCCCCAGGAGGAGCGCCACGCCCTCGATACCGAGCTGCGGGACCAGATCGAGGCGCGCTTCGCCTCCGAGACCACCGACCACTGGGAGGAGCGCCTGCGCGAGGCCGGCATCCCCGTCTCCCGCGTGCGGTTCCCCACGGAGCTCATCGACAACGAGCAGGCGGCCGCGAACGACCTCTTCATCCACCGCGACCACCCCGAGGCAGGCCCCTTCACCGTGCTCGGTAGCGCCCTCAAGCTCGACGACGAGGGCTTCGCCCCAGCCCCTACCCCTGCCCCGTTCCGTTCCGAGACCAGGGACATCCTCTCCTGGGCGGGCCTCCCGGAGGACGACATCGACGAGGCGATCGAGGCCGGCGCGGTCGCCGCGCTCGATCCCGACTGAGGCAGCGCCCCGCTAGCGTTTCTCTGCCCACTCCCTGGCGTGGTACGTGATGATGATGTCCGCGCCCGCGCGCCGGATCGACGTCAGGGCCTCGTCGATCGCGCGCTCCTCCTCGATCCACCCCTGCGCCGCCGCCGCCTTCAACATGCTGTACTCGCCGCTCACGTTGTAGGCCGCCACCGGCACGTCCACCGCCTCCCGCACCGAGCGCAGCACGTCGAGATACGGGAGCGCGGGCTTCACCATCACCATGTCCGCCCCCTCCTCGATGTCCGTGAGCGCCTCGTCGCGGGCCATGCGCGCGTTCGCCGGGTCCATCTGGTAGCCCCGGCGGTCGCCGAAGGCGGGGGCGCTGTCAGCCGCCTCCCGGAAGGGACCATAGAACGCGCTCGAGAACTTGGCCGCGTACGAGAGGATGGCCGTGTCGCCCTGTCCCGAGCCGTCGAGCGCCTCGCGGATGGCGGCCACGCGGCCGTCCATCATGTCGCTCGGCGCCACGATGTCGCAGCCCGCGTCCGCCAGGCTCACGGACATGTCCGCCAGCAGCGGCAGGCTCGCGTCGTTGTCGACCTCGCCCTCGTCCGTGAGCAGGCCGCAGTGCCCGTGGCTCGTGTACTCGCACAGGCATACGTCCCCGATCACGAGCATCTCCGGGACGGCGTCCTTCAGCCGCCGGATCGCCTCCTGCACGACGCCCCGGTCGTTGTAGGCCTCCGTGCCCCGCTCGTCCTTGCTCGCGGGAATGCCGAACAGGAGCACCGCGGGAACGCCCGCGCTCCGCAGCGCCTGCGCTTCCTCCACCAGCGCCTCCAGCCCGAGCCGCGACTGTCCCGGCATCGCTTCGATCGGCGCGCGGCCGTCGAGCCCCTCCTCCACGAACAGCGGCGCCACCAGGTGGGCGGGAGTCAGCTCCGTCTCGCGCACGAGCCCGCGGATCGCCTGGGAGCTTCGCAGGCGCCGGTGGCGCCGGAACTCCAGCCCCTCCATCACGCCCCTCCCCGGAAGCCAGCGCTCAGACGGCGCACTCGCCCTCGCCGCGCTCCAGCACGTAGAGCTCGAACTTCGTCCAGTCGATGAACATCTCGCGGTTGTCGTCCGAGAACTCACCCGGAATCGTCAGGTCCTGCACGATCTGCTCGAACGGCTCCTTGCCCACGCGGTCGAAGTAAGCGTTGAACTCTTCGCCGTCCTCGCGCTCGCGCTGGTACAGGTCGAGCCAGCGCTGTACGGCGTCGGGCGTGCGCTTCGCCGGCAGCCGCAGCTTCAGCTGCGTGCCGACCCGCACCTTGCCGTTCCCCTCCTCGTAGCCGCCGCCGATGAAGGCGTGGTACGCGGGAAGCTGGTGGCCGTCGACCTTCATGGCCGCGCCGTGGAAGCCGATGTTGCCGAGGTGATGCTGACCGCAGCTATTCGGGCAGCCGCTCATCTTGATGTGGAGCTTCTCCACCAGCGGATCGGCCACGGCCAGGTCCGTCACGCGATCCTGGATGGCGCGGTTCAGCCCCATCGAGCTCGTGATGCCGAGCTTGCAGCTGTCGGTGCCGGGGCAGCTCACCACGTCCGTCACCGTCCCCGCGCCCGCCTCCGCCAGGCCCAGGTCGACCAGCCGCGAGTAGACCTCGTACAGGCTCTCGTCCCGCACCCACCGCAGCACCATGTTCTGCTGCACCGAGGTGCGCGCGTTGCCGCCGCAGTACTCGCGCATGAGGTCGGCGATGCCGTGGAACTGCGCCGGCGTCAGGTCCCCGCGCGTGATCTTGATCTCGACGGTGCTGAAGCCTTGCTGCTTCTGCGCCCTCACGTTCGCGGAGGCGAACTGCGTGAACGCGGCCGCGTCGTCGCCGGGCTGCGCGTAGGAGTCGCGCCGCGCCGGCGCTCGCTCCTCCTCGTTGTCGAGGAAGAGCAGCCGCTCCGGGCTGAAGTCGCGCTTCGCCCAGTCCTGCGCCAGCTCGTCGTCCACCATCTCGAGGAAGCGGTCCGCCCCGATCCGGTCGATGAGCACCTTGATGCGGGCCATTGCCCGGTTCTTCCGCAGCATGTCCGCTGCGTTGAAGATGCGGATAACCGCTTCGCTCACCTTCAGGTATTCGTCCAGCGAGACGAACTCGCGCACGACGATCGCCTCGCGCGGCATGATCGCGAGCCCGCCGCCGCAGACCATCTTGAACCCCTGCACGCCGTTCTCGATACGCGGGATGAAGCCGAGGTCGTGGATGCCCGTGATCGCCACGTCCGCGTCGTCGGCGCTGAAGGCGACCTTGAACTTGCGCGGCAGCAGCTGAGTCAGCGGGTTGCGCAGCCAGAACCGCGCGAACGCGCCCGCGTAGGGCGTCACGTCGAACAGCTCGCCGTCGGTCACGCCCGCCCACGGGTCTGCGGTCACGTTGCGGACGGTGTTGCCGCAGGCCTCGCGCGTCGAGAGGCCGACGCTCGCCAGCAGCCGCAAGCCGTCCGGCATGCGCGCCAGGGGGATGTGGTGGAACTGGAAGTTCTGCCGGGTGGTGATGTGTCCCTTGCGCAGCGGTGCGAAGCGCTCCGCCAGCTCCCCGAAGGCGTCCATCTGGTCCGGCGTCACCCCGCCGAAGGGGAGCTTCACGCGCGTCATCTGCACGTTTGGCTGGCGCTGGCCGTACACACCCTGCTTCAGCCGGTAGCCCTGGAAAACCGCCTCTTCCTCGTAGCCGCCCGCCAGGAAGCGCGTCGCTTCGGTCTCAAAGTCGTCGAGCTCCTCGGTCAGGATCGGCAGCACCTTGCCGGGAGCGTTGGTCTGGACGATAGTCTCGACTGCGCGCATCTACAGCTGTCCTTTCGCGGCAGGCCCTTCGGGCCCGGCCATCGCGGGTTGGAAGTATGTGAAGCGACTGTAGCATGTAGGACGCGCCCAGTCGTTGCTGGCAAGTCACGTTGTTGATATTGTTGAGCGACGAACTCAGCTTTACGCGGAGCCCTTTCTCGTGTCCCTCACCGCCACCCTCGACGACACCGCCATCGCCGCGCTCAATGAGCGCTTCGAGGACGCGAGTCCCGAGGAGATCGTGCGCTGGGCTGTCGACACCTTCGGCGATGGTCTTTCCGTTGGCGCCAGCTTCGGTGGGCCTACGGGCATGGCCATCCTCCACATGACCGCCCAGCTCAAGCCCAACGTCCACGTCTTCGTTCTCGATACCGACTACCTCTTCGACGAGACCCACCAGACCCGAGAGCGCGCCACCGCGGCGCTCAACCTCAGCAACGTCCAGGTCTACAAGTCGAAGCTGACCCATGAAGAGCAGGCTGCCCGGTACGGCTCCGCTCTCTGGATGCGTGACCCCGACCTCTGCTGCGACCTCCGCAAGGTCGAGCCCAACCAGCGCGCCCTCGCGGGCAAGACGGCCTGGATCGCCGGCCTCCGTCGCGACCAGTCCGAAGGCCGCTCCGACGTTCCCATCGTCGCCTGGAACCAGAAGTTCGGCCTCATCAAGATCAACCCGCTCGCTCGCTGGACCGAGAAGGACACCTGGCACTACATCTCTCAGCACGACGTTCCCTACAACCCGCTGCTCGACCACGGTTTTGTCAGCATTGGCTGCTTCAACTGCACCGTGCCCGGCAAGCAGGGCCGGCAGGGGCGCTGGGAGGGTTTCGACAAGGACGAGTGCGGACTGCACACCTGAGCCGGCCTGCGTCCACCATCTCCGCACGGCGGCCATCGGGCCGCCGTCTTGATGCGCATCCGGCGCCTTACAGGCGCCACCACGATAGTCAGGGAGTAACACCAATGCGTTTGGAGTATCGCCAATGAGCAATCAGGGCTTCGTCATCTGGTTCACCGGGCTTTCGGGCTCCGGCAAGAGCACCCTCGCCGAGGCGCTCGCCCCGGTCCTGCGTGAGCGCGGTCGCAACGTCGAGATTCTCGACGGTGACATCGTGCGCACCAACCTCTCGAAGGGCCTCGGGTTCAGCAAGGAGGATCGCGACACGAACATCCGCCGCATCGGCTTCGTCGCCAGCCTCCTTGCCCGCAACGGCGTCGGCGTCATCACCGCCGCCATCTCCCCCTACCAGGAGATTCGGGACGAGAACCGCGCCATGACCGAGGGCGACGGCGCCGTCTTTGTCGAGGTGCACGCGGCCGCCACGGTCGCGCAGTGCGAGGCGCGCGACGTGAAGGGCCTCTACGCGAAGGCCCGCGCCGGCGAGATCAAGGGCTTCACCGGCATCGACGACCCCTACGAGGAGCCCCCCAAGCCCGAGGTGCGCTGCGAAACCGGAGTCGACTCCGAAGAGCGCAGCCTCGATCAGATCCTCGACTACCTCGAATCCCGCGGGCTCATCGGGAAGGCGCAGTCATGAGCAACCTTGGCGAACCGTACGGCGGAACCCTTGTCGACCTGCTCGTCGATGAAGAGGAGCACGTAGAGATCGGCCGCGAGGTCGCGTCCCTGCCCACCATCGAACTCGATTCGCGCCATCTCGCCGACTTCGAGCTCCTTGCCAACGGCGGCTTCAGCCCCCTCACGGGCTTCATGGGCGAGGCCGACTACCACTCCGTTGTCGAGAACATGACGCTGGCGAACGGCCTGCCCTGGTCGATGCCGGTCACGCTCTCCGTCCCCGAGTCTCGCGGCGGCGAGCTGACCCCCGGAGTCCGCGCCGACCTGCGCGACGACGAGGGGTTTCCCCTCGGCGTCATCGACATCGAGGAGGTCTACCGGCGGGACAAGACCCGCCTGGCCGAGCAGGTCTACCGCACCACCGACGAGGCCCACCCCGGTGTCGCTGCCGTCTATGCCTCCGGCGACCTCGTTCTGGGCGGCAAGGTCAAGGCCCTGCGCCTTCCAGACCACGGCAACTTCCCCGACCACCGCCTCACCCCCGCCCAGACCCGCGCCGCCTTTGCCGAGCGCGGCTGGCGCACGGTCGTCGGCTTCCAGACCCGCAACCCGATTCACCGGGCCCACGAGTACCTCATCAAGGTTGCGCTCGAGGGCGTCGACGGCGCCCTCATCCACCCCCTCGTGGGCGATACGAAGGACGACGACATCCCCGCCGATGTGCGCATGCAGTGCTACGAGGTGCTGCTCGATCGCTACTTCCCTGAGGACCGCGTGCAGCTCTCGGTGCTGCCCGCAGCCATGCGCTACGCCGGTCCGCGCGAGGCGATCTTCCACGCCATCATGCGCAAGAACTACGGCTGCACCCACTTCATCGTCGGGCGCGACCACGCCGGCGTGGGCAACTACTACGGTACCTACGACGCCCAGCGCATCTTCGACGACATCGACCTCGACGCCCTCGGCATCCAGCCGCTCTTCTTCGAACACGCCTTCTGGTGCCTCCGCAGCGGCGCCATGGCGACCACGAAGACGAGCCCGGCCACGTCCGAGGAGCGCCTCTTCCTCTCTGGAACGAAGGTGCGCGAGATGCTCGCCAATGGCGAGGATCTGCCCGTCGAGTTCACGCGTCCCGAGGTCGCAGCCGTGCTGATGGAGAGCGCCCGGGGCGGCTGAGGTGATGCAGCGGGCGCGTTCCTTCGCGCGCGCCCCTCGCTGGTTGCGCCCCGCGATGCTCGTGCGAGTGGCCTGCGCCGTCGCCGGCCTTGCGCTGTTCGCGCTCGCCCTCGAGGTCACGCGCGCGGGCGCCGGCTCGCTGGCGCCCCTCCTCTCCGACATCAACGCCGAGGGTGTCGCCAACAGCCTCGGCTTCGGGTGGCTCTTCGCCTACGTCGTCCTCAGCGGCTCCCCGGTTGCCGCCATCGCCGTCACCCTCCTCGCCGAAGGCGTCTTCCACACCACCGAGGCCTTCGCCGTCATCGCCGGCTCGCGGCTCGGCGCGTCCTTCATCGTGTTGGCCGTCGGCTTCCTCGCCTTCCGCTTCGGCCGCCGCAGCGGCGATGGCGTCGCCATCGGCATTGTCGCCATGCTCGTCACCTTCACGACGCAGGGCCCGGCGGTCGCGCTCGGGTTCCTGGCGCTGCACCTCGGCTGGTTCGAGGGCGCCACACCCTCAGCCCCCGATGCCCTCCTGCAGGGCACCGACGCTGCGTTCGGCCCCGTTTCCGATGCCCTCGACTCCTTGCTGCCCGGCCTCCTCGTGTTCGTTGTCGGAGCCGGTGTGCTGCTCCTGGCCTTCGCCGTCTTCGAACGCGCCCTCCCCCAGCTCGAAGGGGAGGCCGAGGGCATCCGCCGAAGGCTCGACGTCCTCAACCGCCGCCCCCTGATGTTCCTCATGGGCGTCATCATCACGCTCACGACCCTGAGCGTGGCCGTCTCCCTGACCGTCCTCGTACCCCTCGCGCTGCGCGGGTACGTCCGTCGCGAGCACATCATCCCCTACGTCCTCGGGGCCAACATCGCGACCTTCGTCGATACCCTCGCCGCCAGCGTCCTCGTTGGCGGTGAGGCTGCCGTCGCGGTCGTGCTCGCGCAGGTCGCCTCGATCACCGTTGTGGCAGGCATCGTCCTGACCGTGCTGTACAAGCCCTACCAGACGGGCATCCTCCGCAGCGAGCGCTGGATCGCCGCCCGCCCCCGCCGCCTCGCCGCCTTCCTCGGCGTCATCGTGGCTGTGCCCGCTATCCTGCTTGTGGTCTAGCGACCCATCGCCGAGAGAATCTCCACCGCCGCCTCCACCGATGTCTCCCCCTCCGGCCCGCCCAGGTGCACGCTCAGCACGAACCGATCTTGAGCCACCACCGCCGCGTAGCGAACCCGCCCGTCCGGTTCGTCGAGCCGGAACGCCCGCGCCCCCTGCGCCGCCAGCTCTGTGAGGCCCGTGCCCTCCGCCAGGGCGACAACGAAGCAAGGCGTGCCGCCGAAAGTGAACTCGCGCCTCGAAGGCGCGGCGTCCGGCGTGGTCACGGCGAGGTCGGCGACCGCCGCACGGTTT
>DAOUID010000160.1:0-10496 GCA_034428315.1 Dehalococcoidia bacterium | reverse complement strand
CGCTCGCGGGTCATGCCGCCGATCTGGCGGTAGCGGGAGAGGGGAGCGCCGCCGGAGAGGTCGATCACGGCGCCCGACGCGAGCCGCCGCGAGAGGCGCTCATCGAGCGACTCGGTGAGGGAGTAGCAGGTGCAGACCGTGGGCAGGGCGGCGTTGTAGCGCGCGTTGACGAGCTGGAAGAGCTTCTCGCGGGCCCACTCGCTCGAGGCGGCCGCATCGATGTCGTCGAGGATGAGGAGGGGGGCGGTGCGGACCAGCTCGAAGAGCGCGTCGAAGCCGGGCTCGCCGTCGGCGGGTTCGTAGGAGGCCCGCAGTTCGTCGAGGAGGTCGGGCGTGAACCGGAAGAGGACGGGTTCGCCACGGGTGATGCGCTCGTTGGCGATGGCGGCGGCGAGGTGGGTCTTGTAGGAGCCGCTGGGGCCCTTCAGCACGAGCCAGCCGTCGGGTTCGGCCGCGTAGGCGCGGACCTGTGCGGTCGCGGCGGGCGCATCCTCCCCGAGGGTCTCGAAGGTGAAGCGGGTAAGGGCGCCGAGGTTGCTGATGCGCTCGAGGCGAGAGCGGCGCACCTCGCCGGCCTCGTCGAGGACGCAGGCGCAGGGCTCGGCGCGGCCGAAGCGCGGGTCGTCGAGGGCACGCTCGCGCCGCACAAAGCCCGCGCCGCCGCAGCGGGGGCAGGCGTCCTCGCCCGGCTCTTCAGCGGGGGCGGGAGGCGGGTCCTGCGGCGCCGTCTCCGGCGTAGCGGCGGCGGCGCTCGGCAAGATCTCGTCCAGACGTTTCATGGCGCTGGTTCCCCTCGGACCAGTTTTGGAGCATGCGCTCGATGTACTTCCAGTTGCGGACGTTACGTTCGGCCGCCTCGCGGAAGGCGGATTCGACCAGGTGGTCCGGGTACTGCTCGGCGGCGGCGAGGAGGCGCTCGGCGACGAGCGGCGTGATCGTGCCGACGTGCTCCTCGTAGAGATGGAAGATGTTGGGGCGGCGGGCGGGGGCGGGTTCGTAGGCGATGGCGCCGGGGCGGAGCTCGAGGTCGCCGCCACGGGCGCGGGCCACGGCGCGGCGGGACGCGGGATTGTTGACGAAGTAGGCGGTGTCCTCGCGGCCGCTACCGGCGAGATCGACGGCCAGCAGGGCGCCCAGCTCGACGCAGCTGGCGAGGCCGCGCTCCAGTGATTCGCGGCCGCCGGCCAGCACCTCGAACGTCGAGGCGGCGTCGGGCAGAGCCCAGAGCTGGTCGGCGGTGACGAAGCGGGCATCGCCTTGCTGCTCCTGCGCGAGGCGGGCGACCCAGAGGAAGGCGAGGAGCGCACCCGGCTCGCGCATGGCCGGGAGGACGGCGGAGAAGAAAGTGTTGGGAACGGCCGTCGCCTTGCCGATGCCGGGGAATCCTTCGAAGGGGACGGTGTCGCTCACTGGTCGAACTCGTCGGGCGGGAGGTCCTCGTCGTCGGAGGCAAGCATCCAGTCCTCGAACTTGGCCAGCCGCTGGCGGAAGCGAAGATCGACGGTGCCGATGGGACCGTTGCGATGCTTCGCGACGATGACCTGGGCGACTCCCTGGGGATAGGCGCTCTCGGGCATCTCCGGGTGCTCGGCCATCCACTGCTCGCGGGTGGTGTAGAGCTCCTCGCGGCTGAGGAAGACAACGACGTCGGCGTCCTGTTCGATGGAGCCGGAGTCGCGGAGGTCGGAGAGGAGGGGGATGCGGGGATGGCGCGTCTCGATGGCGCGGGAGAGCTGAGCGAGCGCGATGACGGGAACGTTCAGCTCGCGGGCGAGCCCCTTGAGGGTTCGTGAGATGTAGCTGATCTCCTGGACCCGGTTCTCACGGCCGTTCCAGCTCGCATCCGACTGCATGAGCTGGAGGTAGTCGACCACGACGAGGTCGACGCCGTGAGAGCCGGCGAGCCGGCGGACCTTGGAGCGCAGCTCGGCGACGGTGAGGGTGGGGGAGTCGTCGAACCAGATGTTGGCCCCGGCCAGCTCGCCCGTGGCACGGATAATGCGGCGCTCCTCCAGCTCGGTCTGGCCGCCGAGGCGCAGGCGGGTGCTGTCGACGCCGGACTCGGCGGCGAGGAGGCGGACGGCGAGCTGCTCGGCCGACATCTCCAGGGAGAAGAAAGCGACGTTCGCCCCCTGGTCGATGGCCGCGTTGCGGGCGATGCCAAGCGCGAACGACGACTTTCCGACGCTGGGGCGCGCGCCGATGATGACGAGGTCTTCCCGCTTGAGGCCGCCGAGGAGGTGATCGACATCGCCGAAGCCGGTGTTGACGGCGGCGAGCTCGCGGCGCTCCACGGCTTCGGCGTCCTCGTCGAGGTAGGCCTGCAGGATCTGGCCGATGTGGACGAAGTCGCGGAAGCTCTCCCCGCTGCGCAAACGCTGGAGCAGCACCTCGGAGCGGGAGAAGACGGATTCGATGTCGGCAGGCGCCTCGTAGGCGAGCTGGAGCATGCCGGTGGCGGCCTGGATGAGGCCGCGGTAGGTGCTGACACGCTTGACGATCTCGGCATAGGACTCGACGCCGACGCTGGTGGGGAGGTGGCGGATGATGTCGCCGAGGTAGGTCTGGCCGCCGATCTCCTCGAGGCGCTCGCGGCGGTCAAGCTCGTGGGCGATGGTGATCTGGTTGATCGACTCGTCCCGCTCCCAGAGGTCGCTGGCGGCCTCGTAGACCCAGCGGTTCTGCTCGCGGAAGAAGTCGGGCGGCTTGAGGATGGTCGAGACCTTCGAGATGGCCTCGGGATCGACGAGGAGGGCGGCGATGACGGCCTCCTCGGCCTCGACATCGTTAGGGGGAAGGCGCTCCAGGAAGGGGAGGGTCATGCCGACCGGAATGGCGGGGATGCGCCGAGGCGCAGTGGCTGGTGGTGCGTGCCGGTCCCCGCTCTTCCGCCCCCCTTCGCGCTAGTCGTCCGCGGTCTCTTCGGCGGACGGTTCGGCGTCTTCGGTTGCCTCTTCGCCGGCGGACTGAGCGGCCGCTTCAGCCTCGGCGGCAGCGGCAGCGGCAGCAGCTTCGGCGGCGGCCTCGGCAGCGGCGGCGGCAGCCTCTTCCTCGGCCTGCCGGACCTTGAGCTGCTCGACGATCTCCTTCGAGTCCTCGTCGGGGTCGACGGTGACGGCGATCTCGGCGCTCACGTTGCGGGTGAAGCGGATGGTCACGGCCTTCGAGCCGAGCTCGCGGATGGGCTCGGCCAGGAGGATGGCGCGAGAGTCGACCTCGATGCCGGTGCTCTCCTCGAGCTTCTGGGCGATGTCGCGGCTGGTGACGGAGCCGTAGAGGCGGCCGGTTTCGCCGACGCGGGCCTCGAAGCTGACGGTGTAGCCCTCAAGCCGCTCCCTGTGGACCTCGGCCTCGCCATCCAACTTGGCCTGGCGGCGCGCTTCCTTCTCGGCAAGGGAGTTGGCGCGCTGCAGGTTGGGGGGCGTGACGGGCCCGGCGATGCCCCGGGGAAGGAGGAAATTGCGGGCGAAGCCGTTCTTGACGACCTTCACGTCGCCGACCTGGGCAGTGCCCTCTACGTCCTCGAAAAACACGACTCTCATGGCGGTGACCTCTGCGTCGCCCGCAGTTGGCCTGGGGCGAAGATGCTAATGGTACGAGCTCCACTAGCTACAGACTTTCAGACGAGGCCTTAAGGAAGTCTTGGTGCGGTCTCTGGCTTATGCGGATGAGCCGAGAATCCTCCCGATCTACGGTGCGAATCCAGTGTGGAACACTTGTTCTGTTTCGTCAAGCGCTAGGCTAGCGGGATGAGCGCGGGCCCGAGGTTGATCCTCCTGCACGGCGGCGCCGGGACGGGCGCGGCGGAAACGATGGTGGCTCGCGCGCGCCTGGCGGCGGCGCGCGTGACCGCCGAGGCGGCACGGGCGGGCGGGTTCGCGAGCGTCGTGCTGGCAACGGACGACGGGAACGTCGAAACGGGGGAACACTACGAGGTCGACCACGACGATCCGGGGGAGGCGTTCTCCCTGCGAGAGCGGGTGCTGGGGCTGGTGGGGAAGGGGAAGCCGGGCGGGGTGGCGGTGATGGGGGCGGGGGCATTGCCGCTCCTGACGGCGGAGGACTTCGCGGCGGTGCGGGAGGGGCTGTCCGGTGACGGCAACGTGGCCGTGACGAACAACTTCTACTCCGCCGACCTGACGGCGTGGTCCCCGGGGGCGCTGCTCGCGCAGGTGGGCGCGTTCGAGCGGGACAACGTCCTGCCCCGGCGACTGCGCGACGAGGCAGGGTGCGCGGTGACCGTGCTGCCGCGGTCGGTGCGGACCGCCTTCGATCTCGACACGCCGGCGGACCTGGCCGTGCTCGCACTGAGCGAGGCGACTCCCGCCCCGATCCGGGAGGCGTTGCCGGCGGCGGAGGCCCTGCCCCTGGCGCCCTACCGGGCGCTCATGCCCCTGCTGTGCGACCCCGCCGCCGAGATACTCGTCGCCGGGCGCCTCGGGAGCGCGACGTGGGCGCACCTCGAACGAGAGACCGCCTGCCGGGTGCGCGTGGTGAGCGAAGAGCGGGGGATGGCCAGCACGCCGGAGGGGCATGCGCCCCGATCGCTGCTGGGACGCCTGCTCGAGGAGCTTGGCATCCAGCGATTCGCGGAAGAGCTGGCGTCGCTGGCGGACGGGGCGGTGCTGGACACGCGCGTGCTGCTGGCGCACGCGGGGTCGCGCGCGAGCCGCGAGGATCGCTTCCAGAGCGACCTGCTCGCGCCGGAAAACGTTTCCGACCCGTGGCTCCGCGACCTGACGGCGGCGATTGCCGCAGCGGAGGCGCCGGTGCTGGCGGGTGGCCACTCGCTCCTGAGCGGGGGGCTGATGGCGCTGGGTGACCAGGCGTGGCTGGAGAACGACCGCAGGCTGGGACTGGCGGCGCCTCCGGGCTAGGCGGGAGGGGAGCAGCCCTGGGGCCGGGACATGAGGTGGGTGCGCACTTCCCAGCGGCCGTTGTGGAAGCGCAGGTGGCTCTCGATGGCCTTGCGCTGCCCGCGGGGGACGCGCCAGAGCTGCTCGGCGAGGGGGCGGTCGTAGTGCCAGCGCGTCTCGGCGACCTTGAAGCCAAGGGAGTAGTAGGCGCGATGGGCGTGTTCGGCGAAGGTGTTGGTGGTAAGGACGAAGTCGGGTCCGGAGTACTCGGCCTCGAGCCACTCCATGAGGGCCGCCATCATGCGGCGGCAGACGCCCCGGCCTTCGTGCTCGGGCGGGACGTGCACGGCCCAGAGGTAAAGGCCGGCGCGGTCGTGCAGGTTCACGGACACGCGGCCGACGGCGGTGTCGCCCTCACAGGCGACGAAGTGGCGGTGAGGGCCGGCTTCCTTCGCGCGCGCCAGGTCGGTGCGGGCGCGCACGGGGTCGCGGAGGTGGCCGAGGTCGAAGGCGTGGTAGGGGAAGCCCCGCTCGCCCCACCGCGCCATCTGCGCGACGAGTTCCTCGTCCCAGGGCCGGAGCTCGAGGCCTTGGCCGGCGATGGTGGTGGGGTAGGCGGCGGTGCTGGTCGCAGTCATGCTGGCCGCCAAGGGTACCCCCATTGGCAAACGGTCAGCGAGTCCCGAGGATCGCGAAGGGCGGCCCCGGGGCCGCCCTTCGGTTGGTTGGCGCTGGCCCGAGCCTAGGCGTGAAGCGCCTCGGCCACCTCGGACAGGCCGAGGGATTCCAGCTTGGCCGCGGAGGGCGTGCAGGTATCCGCATCCCAGTCGCAGGCGCTGAGGAAGTCGACCTCGAGGCGCTCGGTGTCGAGGTTGACGCCCTCGAGCGGCCCGGCGTGGGTGCCCTCGTTGGTCTCGCCGGTAACGCGGGTGGGGACGGGGCGCCGGCGGGGGTTACCGCCCTCGCGAACCTCGTAGGCCATGCGCAGGTTGGCGATGCGCTCGCCGATCTCCATCGCCTCGTCGATGTCCATGTCCCAGCCGGTGACGGCGTTGAACCACTCGGGGATGTTGGCCGTGTTGGCGGTCATCATGACGAACTGGCACATGCCGCCGGCGTTGACGACGTGCATGTATTCGCTCGCAGCCTTGTGGTGCTCGCCGCGCTCGTTGTAGTCCGTGGAGTCCTGGGGGGCGGCCGGGATCGAACCGACGCGCTTGTTGCCCTCGTACTGGGTGTGGCGGCCGGGGGGGGGATCGAGCTTGTAGGTGGTGTGGAACTCAGGCTGCAGCTTGGGGTCGTGCATCGGGAGTTCCTGGCCGCCGATATGCATGGCGAACGCCTCGGCCCCATTGCCGATGCGCTCGGCGGCAACCTTGACGCCGTCGGCGAGGACGTCGCCGATGCCGCGGCGCTCGCCCATCATCTTCGTGAGCTCGACGATGGCCTCGGCGTTGCCCCAGGTGAGCTCGAGACCGTCCGTGTCGTCGCTGGTGAGGATGCCGGCTTCGTAGCACTCGATGGCGAAGGATGAGGTAACGCCCGCGCTGATCACGTCGAACCCGTACTCGTTGCAGAGGTGGTTCAGGTAGATGAGGGCGTCGGGGTCGTTCATCAGGTTCATCGTGCCGTAGGAGGCCATGGCCTCGTACTCGGGACGGTGCGTGTGGTGCGGGTAGGGGTACTTCTCGTTGGTGGATTCGACGGACTCGGCGCCACAGGCCATCGGGCAGCGCCAGCAGCCGTAGCTCTTCTCCATCTTCGGGTTGATCATGGAGCCGCCATCGATCTGGCTCGCGACCTCCTGGGGGAAGTCGACGACGCCGACGCCGCCCCAGTTCTTGACCGGGGAGTCGCCGTTGAGGGCGCTGCCGGCGGTGATGCCGGTCGTACCGAAATTCGAGAAGAAGTCCTTGAGCGGCTTCACCATGTCGTCCAGGTTGGCGCGGAGCATCTTGATCGTGTCCGGCGTCTGGGCGATGACCTTGCGGTCGGCGACGGCGACGACGGCCTTGAGGTTCTTCGACCCCATGACGGCTCCCACGCCCGAACGGGCAGCGAGGCGGCCGTGGTCGTTGCAGACGCCGCTGATGAGGGAGAGGGTCTCGCCGGCCTGGCCGATGTTGGCGACGCTGGCGCGCTTGCCGTGGCGGCCCTTCAGCTCCGTCTCGCTCTCGATGGCGCCGGTGCCCCAGAGATCGCTCGCGTCGCGAAGCTCGACCTGGTCGTCCTCGATGAGCAGGTAGGCCGGCTTCTCGGACTTGCCGAAGAAGATGACGCCATCCCAGCCCGCGAGCTTGAGGACGCCGCCGAAGTCGCCGCCGCAGTTGGCGTCGCCCCAGCCACCGGTGAGGGGGCTCTTGCAGACGACCTGCCAGCGCTGGCCAAACAGGGGCGTGCCCGTGAGGAGCCCCGGCAGCATGCCGAGCATGTTCTCGGGGGCGAGGGGATCGATGCCGGCCGGGACGCGATCCCAGAGCATGCGGGCGCCGATGCCGTAGCCACCAAGGTACTCGCGGTAGAGCGACTCATCGGGGCGCTCGACGGTGATCTCGCCGGACGTCAGGTCGACGACCAGCATCTTGCCGTTGAATCCGGTTTCGACGGCGCCGTTTCCGTTTGAATCAGCCATGGGTGCCCTCCTCCGCGTAGCTGAGCGGGTGGATTGTGTGGGTCGGATGTTACGGGATGGGGAATGCGGCGCAATATGCTCCCGCGGGCATAACGCTCGCTACAGGCGGCCGGCCAGGAACGCCTTGAGCGCTTCGTTCGTGACCTCGGGGGCCTCCTCCGGGAAGAAGTGTCCGGCGTTGACGCGACGGACACGCAGATCCGGGAAGTAGCGGCTGAACTGGTCGACGAACGGGTTGCCCCGGGGGATGGCGTGCTCGCGGTCGCCTCCCTCGGTGCCGATGCGACCGGCCATGTACTGACCGAACATCCAGAGGACGGGGGCTTCGAAGCGCTTGTGGCGATCCTCGGGGCCGTAGTCGTGGGCGTCGCCAAAGTTGGGGTGCTGTTCGAGCCCTTCGGGGTGGAGCCACATCGCGGCGACGTCCTGCTCGCTGAGGGACTCGTAGCGCTCGCCGTTGGGGGCGGAGGGGTCCTCGACGACGCGGTGGAAGGGGAGGCCGTAGCGGTAGTAGGAGATGGCGTGGAAGTGGCTGAGGGGATCGGCGAAGGCGCGTGCGTACTCCTCGATGTCCTCGGGGGTGGCCCAGGGCCTGGCGCCGGGGTTGGGGCGGGCGCTGGGCCAGGGGGAGTGGGGGCGGCCGGGGAGCGGGGGCTCGGAGCCGCCGGTGAAGATGCTCTCGATGAACCCACGGTGGTGGGCGGCGAAGAACTCCTCGGGGAGGGGTTCGGCCTTGAACCAGTAGCCGTGCGCGCCTGCGGGCGCCCACACCGTGCAGAGGGTATCGAGCATGGCGAGGCGGCTGACGCGCTCGGGCCAGTCAATGGCGAGCTTGAAGGCGATGATCCCGCCCCAGTCATGGGCGACGACGGCGGCGCGCTCGATGTCGAGAGCGTCCATGAAGTTGACGATGTCGCGGGCGAGCATGGTGCGATTGACGCGGATGCCGGGCTTGTCGGTCTCACCGAACCCGCGGGTGTCGGGCGCGAAGAGGGCGTAGTCGCCGGCAAGGGCGGGGAACTGCTTGCGCCACTCGTAGGAGGTCTCGGGGAAGCCGTGCAGGAAGATGACGGGCTCGCCCGTTCCTTCCTGCAGGTAGTGCATACGCAGATCGGTGGTCTGAACAGAGAGGGATTCCACTGGCGGCCTCCGTGGTGCGGTGGGAGCGGGAGCAGTCTAGGGCGCGGCAACTCCCCGCGCTTCCGGGGCGGGCCTTACCAGCGTTTGGATTCCTCGGCGTAGACGTGGGTCGGGAGGCGGTAGCTGATGCCTTCCTCGTCGTAGTTGGTGACATCGAAGAGCTGGGAGAAATTGGCGAAGTCGCTGTCACGAGCGCGGGAGGGGAAGAGGCGGTGCATGAGGGCTTCGTACTTCTCGTTCACGCGGAACCAGGCGAGCACGCCGAAGGAGGTCGCGAAGCGGGCCGGCTCGGGCGGGTAGTTGAGCTGGTGCGCCAGCTCCTTGCCGATGAGGGCGCGGGAGACGTGGTAGACGTACCCGGAGAGGTTGCGGCGCTCCTCCGATGAGGTGATACCGGCAACGAGGGGGGCCGAGTTGACCAGCGAGTTGGCCAGCACGACCGATTCGATGCTCGGGGCCGGCTCGCAGAGGAGGCCGATACGGAAGAGCTCGAGGGCACTCTCTTCGTCCTCGTACAGGATGGAATCGGGGATGCCCATGAGGTGGCCGGAGTAGCGCCAGATCTGCATGAAGCTCCGGGCCTCTTCCTCGGTGTACCTCGCGCCCAGGCTCCGCATGTGCCTGAGCAGGCGCGCGGAGAAGGCGGTGATGGCGAATCCCACGTGGGCCGAACTGAGGGGCACACCCCAGGTGTCGTGCTCCCAGTCGGCAGACTGAGCCAGCAGGCGCCTGACCTGGGCGTGGACCAGCCGGACCCGAACGGAGAGCTTCCAGCCATCGCCCTGCCGCGTCATCCCACCAGGGAAGAAGAGCTCGATCATCTGGCGGTTGTTCTGCTGCAACCGCCGCACGCCCTGGTCGCGAAGGCGTCCCGTGATGAAGAAGGACTTGGCGATGTTCGTCGAGAATCCCTCGACGAGGACGCCACCGAGCATGCCGGCCAGCAGCAGCTTCGAGTTCTTGTGGAAGAGGCGGACTCCGGGGCCGAAGGACTCGAGGTCCACCCAGGCGGGCGGGGTCTCAATGTTCTGAAAGAAGGCCTGGACCGTCGGAGGAGCATCGCGAAGGACGTCTTGCTCTTCATCCATACCGGCCTGCAGGAAGCGGAAGCCCTCTTCAGCATCGAAGGCGGCAAGCTCATCCATCATCGCGTCGGCGTCGGGATCGCCGATCGTCGTGTGCGCGACGTACTTTTCCGCCAGCTCGGGGTTAACGGCGCGGGCGCGCTCGAAGCCAGCAACGTAATCGGTGGGGATGCTCATCTCGCGACGCCAGTCATCGTGCAGGAATGACCTTCGTCTCCCTCAATGCCCCGGGGTCACGGGATTCCGCCGTCCTGGGGAAGAGACGTGGCGACAGTCTACACCAACGCTTTACCTAACCAAGAAACTTGTCCCTACCCGCAGGATCGGAGCGCAACTCGACCGCGACGGGGCGGCGACCCGAGGCCTTGGACTAGCGCTTGGTGTACTGAGGCGCCTTGCGGGCGCGCTTGAGGCCGGGCTTCTTGCGCTCCTTCACTCGCGCATCGCGGGTGAGGAGGCTGGGGGCGCGCTTGAGCGTGACCTTGAGGGCGGGATCGGCCTCGACGAGCGCGCGGGCGATCCCGAGGCGGATGGCGCCCGCCCAACCGGAAACGCCGCCACCCTCGCACTTCACCTGGGCGCTGAACTTTCCTTCGGCGCCGACGCGCTTGAGGGGGAGCATCACCTCGTCGCGGTGCATGTCGCGGTCGAAAATCTCGTCGAGGGGCTTGCCGTTGACGATGATGGCGCCGCCGCCGGGGTAGAGGCGCACGCGCGCGATAGCCGTCTTGCGGCGTCCGGTGCCGTAGTAGTACTGCTCGGCCATTACTTCTCCTCGGACTC
>DAOUID010000159.1:0-8834 GCA_034428315.1 Dehalococcoidia bacterium | reverse complement strand
CGGGGCAGCTGGTGGCGTACGGGATCATCGACCTGCAGGCGTGGGGCGTGCGGGTGGTCGACTACGTCTCGGCGCTGGAAGACACGATGTTCGGGGTGCTGGGGGAGTGGGGGATCGAGGGGCGGCGGCACGAGTGCGCGCGAGGGGCCTGGGTGGGGGAGCGGAAGGTGGGGTCGGTGGGGCTGCACGTGCGGCGGTTCGTCTCGATGCACGGGGCGGCGCTGAACGTGGCCCCGAACATGAAGCACATCGCCCTGATGAACCCCTGCGGCCTTGAGGACACGGAGATGACGAGCCTGTCGGCGGAGGCGGGGCGGCCGGTGGCGGTGGCAGAGGTGGTGGATGCGTTCGTGCAACAGTTCGCGCGGGTGCTGGAGTGCGAGGTGGCGGCCCGGGAGGGCGAGCCCGTGGGTCAACCCTCTACGACGCGATGAGCCTGTCGTATTCGTCGTGGGTTCCCACCCAGACCCAGACGAAGTCATCTCCCTCCTCGACAGCGAGAGCCCGGTAGTCCAACCCGACTCGAGCGGACCAGAACTTGCCGACTTTCTTGAAGCGAAGGGAGGGGTGGGCGGGGTTCTCGGCGAGCAGACGAAAGTTCCGCCTGGCAGTTCGCTGGACACCCTCGGGCAGTTGCTCGAACCGTTTCCAGAATCGAGGGGTAGTCCGATGCACTTAGAGGTCTTCGAGAGCGCGATGGTCGCTGGGGTCGCTGGCCTCTTCCACGAGGAAGTCGAGGGTGCCGGCCTCTGAGTCGGCTTCGAGACGTCCATCCCAGCGCTCCCAGTCCAGGTCGCTGATCCACTTGCGCAGCTGGACGTAGTCAGCTTCGGGGAGGACAAGAATGGCTTGCTGGATTTCGGCGATGGTCGACAAAGGGGCCACCTCCGGTCCGTTCCGGCTCCATCTAAGGATAGCGGGTCGTCGGGAGCAAGGGGCTAACGTGGCCGGGTAACGGAGTCGAGGAGGCGGCGGGTCGCCTCGGCGACCTGCTCGACGGCCTCCTCGAACGCCTCCTCGTTACGGCGCGAGGGGGCGCGGAAGCCACTCACCTTGCGGACGTACTGGAGGGAGGCCTCGCGAACCTCGTCGTCGGAGGCGGGGCCGTCGGGGCCACGCAGCCGCTTGATGCTGCGGCACATCCCTACAGCTCGGGGGCGGGTGGACGGCTGGGGCGGCGGGCCTCGACCCAGGCCATGCCGGCGGCCAGTGCGGCGATGCTGAATCCAAGCAGGATGCCGATGGTGATGGAGAAGCTGTCGCGAAGGCCGTCGGGGCCGGTGGTGAGGGCGGCGCGCCAGAGGTCGAAGCCGGTCAGGGCGACGGCGAAGAAGAAGAGGGTGACGCCGGCGGAGGCCTCGAGCCAGGCGCGGCGCAGCACGAGGTAGGCGAGGGAGATGCCGCCGAGCGCGTAAAGGGGGATGGTCACGGGGACGACCCAGTCGCGGACCTCGGTCCAGCTGGCGCGGGCCTGGAAGGCGATCGCGACGAAGGCCGCGGTGAAGGCCACGCCGACGGCGATGTGGAGAAGCAGCCGGCCGTAGTCCTGGCGGTCCGGGGGCGGGCCCGGGCGGGTGTCGCGATCGTGGACGACCTCGCTCTTCTCGGTCTCGACGGGTGCGGCGGCGGTGAAGTCAGCCATCGCCCGCGATCATGGCGGGCGGGCGGGAGCGGGGCAAGCGGAGGACATGACGCTGGACGTACCGCGTCCACACCCATACCGTCGATGTCGCAGGAGGCAGGCAGTGGAGAAGGTATTCAGGCGGGCGGTGCACCCGGGAGAGGTGCTGCGAGGCGAGTTGGAGGAGCTGGGCTTGAGCCAGGCCGCCTTCGCGCGCCACATTGACGTTCCCCCGAATCGCATCAGCCAGATCGTTGCCGGGAAGCGCGCCATCAGTGGGGACACGGCGCTACGGCTGGGACACTGGTTCGGGATCGAGCCTGAGTTCTGGATGAACCTGCAGGCTCAATTCGACCTTGCCGCAGCCGACGAAGAGGCAGGACAAGCCGTGCGGCAACTGCCGACGGCAGCGGACAGGAGCCGCACCGAAGGCTAGAACTCGTCCAGGCACCAGGGGGCGGTGTGCCAGGCGAAGAGCGAGTCGGCGAGGCGCAGGGCCTCGACCGAGCCCTCGACGCGGCCAGCGCGGGCGAGCGTCGAGGGCCTGACGCCACCGAGGTAGACGGCCGCGAGGTCATCGGCGCCCAGAGTGATGTCCGGGGCGTGGTCGGTCGGGTGGCAGGTGGCGCTGCCACCCTCGGCGGCGAGCTCGAAGCGGCCGGCGGCCCAGGGGCCGAAGGGGTCGCTCACGTCGAGGACGAGGCGGCCATCGGCGGGGTAGGCGCGGCCCTCAAGGGCGCGGGGCACATCGAGGATGCGCACCCAGAGAGTGTCGCGGGGAGGGCGGCGGAGGTGGCGGGGGTCGGCCAGCATCCAGAGGAGGGGATCGTCGGGCGGGCGGTTCTTGGCGTTGATGGTCTCGACCAGGTCGATGCCAAAGAGATATCGCCAGAGGGCGGCCTCGGCCTCGGTATTCGTCGCTACCATCTCGGGAACGCGCACGGTTCCGCGGGGGATGCCCTCAACCCAGTCGTTCTTGACGGTGTAGATGGCGTAGCCCTCGGGTCCGTCCGGACCGACGTACTCGACGTACTGACGGCGGGTGAACCCGTCCTCGGGCTTGTTGGCGCGGGGAACGACGAAGGCGCTCCAGTGGGCGGCGTCGCGCGCCATCAGGCCGGGGCGGGACTCGCGCAGGCGGTCGTAGAGCGGCGGCCAGCGCTCGAGGGCGGCGTCGGGCTCGACGAAGCCGACCTCGCCGGGGGCTTCGGGGACGGCGGAGACGAAGTCGGTGTGACGGCGGTCGATGCTGACGCGGTGGGACTGCGCGGCGAGACCGTAGCCGAAGCGGCCGTAGATGAGGCTCTCGGAGGCCCAGAGGGCGGCGAGGGGCTCGCCCCGGTCGCGAACGTCGTCGAGTTGGCGGCGCATGAGCTCGGTGAGGATGCCGCGGCGTCGATGGGTGGAGGCAACGGAAACCGCGGTGATGCCGGCGGTTGGCAGCTCGCCGCCGGGAACGCTCATGGAGAAGGCAATGGCGTGGGTCTTCCCGACCATCTGGGCGCCGTCGAAGGCGCAGAGGCCGCGGTCGAAGTCGATCAGGGGACGGATGGGATCGGCCCAGGCAGCGGCGTTCTCGATATCGTCGAGGAACGCGAGGGCGCCCGTGGCGATCCACTCGTCCCAGTCGTCCTCGGTGAGCACGCGGTAGGTGATGGCCATCAATCGACTTTGGCCGGAGGTCCGGTAACGGTCCAGACGAGGGGCCATGCCAGCCGGTAGGCTTGGTTCCATGAGCGCGATCGGCAGGCTGGCGCTGGGGCGGGGAGTGTCCGCCGATGGTGCGGTGGAGGCGCTCACCAGGTTCGGCGAGGGGGAGGCGCGGGTGGTCGTGGTGGAGGCCGGCGCGGCGGCGGACCTGGGGGCGTGGCCGGGGGAGCGCGTGCGGTGGCTGTGGCGGGACTACCCCCTGCCCGTCGTGTTCGCGTTCGAGGGCCAGCTGTCGGGGGAGGCAGCGGCGTTCGCACTCGGATGCGACCTCCGCGTGTGCGGGGAGGGGGCGGCAGTCGAGCTGGACGGGGAGGCTATGGACGGGTTGACGGCAGAGCGCGCGCGAACATTGCTCGGACTGGCGGCGGGGGAGGCGATCCCGGCGAGGTTCACGGCCGGGCAGGCGCTGGAGGCGGGGCTGGTGTCGCGTGTGGGGCCGGTGGGGAGCGCGGCGGAGGTGGCCCGGGGGGCGGCGGAAGCGGTGGCGGCGAGGGGGCCGATCGCGACCCGATTGGCGAAGGAGGCAGTGTGGCGGGGGCTCGATCAGCCGCTCGAACAGGCCCTGCGATTCGAAACCGATTTGACCTTGCTCCTGCAAGCGACCAAAGATCGGGCTGAAGGGGTGCGAGCCTTCCTCGAGAAGCGCCCGCCTGAATTCACTGGGGAATAGCGCATGATCGTCTTGCTTGAAGAACCTGAGTCGTGGTCGTTGATGATGCTTGTCAGCGCGGTCGCGATCGACAATGCCGAGATCTCCTTCGAGGGGAAGGAGGCGATCCGGCGGTGGCGCTCGGATCACCAGGAGGGCTCGCCGGAGCTGGAAACGCTCACGGAAGCCCTCAATGAACGCCTGAACTCTGCCATCGATGCTAAGCTGATGCGCCGCGTCAAGAGCAAGGGTCGCTACGAGACGGTGCGGAGGTAGACATGGCCCAGGTGACGTACAGCGACGACGAAATCAACGAGATGCTGATCGAGCTCGTGAACCGGATGGCGAGCGAGGCGGAGTTGAGCGCGAAGGACCGGGCCATGCTGAAGCGCTGGCGCTCCTCGGAGATGAAGCTCGGCAGCGACGAGCTGGACGACCTGGTGCGGAAGGCGAACGAAGACCTGGCGAAGAACCTCTCCTCACGGGAGAAGAGCGCGATCCGCAAGCCGGACTGGCGGCACTAGACCTCACTGGTCCCGGATTCCACCAGCATGTGCGCCGGCCCCCGCGGGCCGGCGTTCCTGTTGCCTCGCCCGCGCGCTGGTGCGGTCGCCGTAAACTGACTGCATGGCCGACCCGGTCCTGTTCGAGATCGATGAGCGGGGCGTGGCGACGATCACGCTCAACCGGCCCGAGCGCCTGAACGCGATCAACATGGTCATGCGCGACCTGTTGTGGGAGTACCTGCAGGCCTGTCGCGACAACCCGGACGTGCGCGCCATCCTCTTCCGGGGGGAGGGGCGGGCGTTCAGCGCCGGGGCCGACATCTCGGAGTTCGGCACGGCGCCGAGCCTGTGGGCATCCAGGCGAGCGCGGCACGAACGAGACGTGTGGGGGTTGATGCTCTCGCTGCCGGCGCCGCTGGTGGCTCGCATGCACGGCTTCTGCTTCGGCGCTGGGCTGGAGCTGCCGCTCTGCTGCGACGTGCGCGTGGCTGCGGAGGACACGCAGTTCGGCCTTCCGGAAGTGATGCTGGGGTACATCCCGAGCGCGGGGGGCACGCAGACCCTGCCGCGGACGATTCCGCCGGGCGCCGCCGCCGACCTGATCCTGACGGGCGAGCCGGTGGGGACGGAGGAGGCGCTGCGCTGGGGGTTGGTCACGAGGGTGGCGCCGGCGAACGAACTGGACGCGGCGGTGGAGGAGGCGGTGGAGAGCGCGCTGGCGGGAGAGTTCGAGCCGGGAAGGCCGCGGCTGTAGTGGTCGGTGGTCGGTGGTCGGTGAGGAGGTAGCGGGTTGGGGTCTGGCGCCACGACCCGCTGGTCACCAGTCACCAGCCGCCATTCACCAGCCGCCCGATTCGCGCGGCAAACGGGGCGCCGGTAGAATCCCGTTCCGCCGCGTGTACGCGGAAACCCGCTCCTCGGAGGGAGCATGAACACGATCGAGTTCCTACAGATCTCCGCCGCCGTGGTGCCCGAGCGGGAGGCACTGGTGGAGGTGGGCGGCGCCGGCCGCCGCCTCACCTACGGCGCCATGCAGGAGCAGGTGACGCGCCTGGCGAACGCCATTCGCGGCCTGGGCGTGGAGCAGGGCCAGAAGGTCGCGGTGATGGCGCAGAACAGCACGGACTTCGTGCTGACCTACTACGCCTGCGCGATGCTGGGCGTGACCCTCGTTCCCCTGAATTACCGCTCGAAGGACGAAGAGCTGACGTACATGCTCAACGTGAGCCAGGCGGGCGTGCTGTTCGTCTCGGAGCGCTATCGCGACCTGGTTGCCCGCATCCGGCCCACGCTTGAGCACACGAAGTCGTTCGTGAGCTACGACGGACCGGCCGAGGGCTACCTCGATTTCGCCGGCCTGGTGGCCGGGGCGGAGGCGGAAGACATCTGGGTGGAGGTCGACGACGAGCAGCCCACGGTCCTCATCTTCACGAGCGGCACGACGGCGTTCCCCAAGGGCGTCATGGTCACTTACCTGGACATGACCGCCTATGTGACGAACACGATGAACCCGGCGGACCCGGACATTCACGAAAAGACGCTGGTCTCGGTGCCGTTCTTCCATATCGCCGGGGCGACGGCGATGCTCTCGTCGATCTGGGGCGGGCGCACGATGTTGGTCCTGCCGCAGTTCACGCCCGAGGGCTGGATGACGGCCGTCGGCGGCGAGGGAGCGACGCACTCGATGGTCGTGCCCACGATGCTGAAGCGCCTCATGGACCACGACGACCTGGAGAAGACCGACCTCTCCACGCTGCAGCTCATCACCTACGGGGCGGCGCCGATGCCGTACGAGGTGGTGCGCCGGGCATGCGACATCTTCCCGCCGGAGGGCGTCGGCCTGATGAACGCCTACGGGCAGACGGAATCGACCTCGACGCTGACCTACCTCGGCCCGGACGACCACGACCTGAGCGTCGACACGGAGGTGCGGGAGGGACGCCTGCGATCCGTGGGCAAGCCGATGGACGATGTCGAGATCGGCATCATGGACGACCGCAACAACCTCCTGAGCACCGGTGACGAGGGCGAGATCTGTGTGCGCTCGGACCGCGTGATGAAGGGGTACTACGAGCAGGAGGACGCGACCAGCACGGCGATCATCGACGGCTGGCTGCATACCGGCGACGTGGGCCGCGTGGACGAGGGCGGCTACCTGTTCATCACGGGCCGGAAGAAGGACCTCATCATCCGCGCCGGCGAGAATATCTCGTCGGGCGAGGTGGAGAACTGCCTGGAGGACCACGAGGGCATCGACGAAGCGGCGGTTATCGGCGTCCCGGACGTGGACTGGGGGGAGGTGGTGAAGGCGGTGCTCGTGCCGAAACCGGGGGCGACGCTGACGCCGGAGGAAGTGAGCACCTACTGCAAGAGCCGGATCGCCTCGTTCAAGGCGCCCCAGTACATCGCGGTGGTGGAGGAGCTGCCGCGGAACGCCATGGGCAAGGTGCTGAAAACCGACCTGCGCAAGCTGTACGGCACGCCGACGAACGACAACGTATGAGCGCACAGCCGGAGACGCAGGAGCAGGGACCAACCGCGGAGGGCAAGCGAGAGCCGAAGGGCAGGCGCTTCAACGTGACGATCGTGGGCGCGGCCGTGCCCATCGCGGTGATAGCGGCCATCGGCGCGCTGGAGACGGCGCAGACGGAGCGCGCGAGCCGCGAGGTGTTCTTCAACATCCAGGGCTTCGCGCTGATGTACTTCATCTTCGGCGTGTCCGTGGCGGTCATCCTGGGGGCGTTCCTGCAGCGCCTGCGGGTGTGGCGGCTGGGACGTGGGCACGACGTCTTCAGCAACCTGGGCGCGCGCATCACGAACGCGCTGACACTGGGCGCGGCCACGGGCCGGGTGACGAATGACCGCTACGCGGGCGTGATGCACTGGTGCATCTACTCGAGCTTCGCGGTGCTGACGCTCGTCACGATCCTGCTGGCGATCGACGACTACTTCGACCTGATCTTCCAGGTCGGCGGCGAGCACGCCTTCCTCGAAGGGGGCGTGTACCTGGCCTACAGCTTCGTGGGCGACCTGTTCGGAATCATCGGACTGGTGGGCATCGGAATGGCGGTCTTCCGCCGCTTCGGCCCGGCGCCGGCCAAGCTGACGTGGGACCGGCGGCAGTCGGAGGACGCGATCGTCGTCGGGCTGCTGGGGTTCGTACTGTTCACGGGCTTCCTGGTGGAGGGGCTGCGGATAGGCGGGCACGAGATTCCCGCCGGCCACGAGAACTGGTCGTACTGGTCGCCGGGCGGCTGGGTGATCGCGAAGATCGTGGGCGGCGCCAGCGAGAGCGCGCTTCTGACCGCGCACCAGGTGTTCTGGTGGATCCACGTGGTCGGGGCGTTCGGTCTGCTGACGCTCATGGCGCTGACGAAGTTCCGGCACATCATCTTCGCGCCGGTGAACGCGTTCCTGAAGCGCCCGGCGGTTCCCGCCTACCTGGCGCCGATGGGCGACTTCGAGCAGCTAATCGAGGAAGGGGCGAGCCTGGGCGCGGGCAAGGTCCAGGACTTCTCCTGGAAGCAGCTCTTCGACACGGACACGTGCGTGCGCTGCGGGCGCTGCACGGATGTCTGCCCCGCCTACACGGCAGGGCAGCCGCTCTCGCCGATGGCGATCATCCAGGACCTGAAGTTGTACATGAACCATGCCGGCCCGCTGCTGATCGCGGGCAAGGATCCCTCCGAGAAGGTCGAGGGCGAGCTGGTGGGCGACTACGTGAAGGACGAGTCGCTGTGGGCCTGCCGCACGTGCATGGCGTGCGTGGAGGAGTGCCCGGTGCTGATCGAGCACGTGCCCACGATCGTCGACATGCGGCGCTACCTGGTGATGGAGCAGGCGCGCATTCCGGGGACGGCCCAGGAAACGCTCCAGAACATCGAGCAGCGCGGCCACCCCTGGCGGGGCACGCAGCTGACTCGCGAGACATGGATGGAGCAGCTCCGCGAGGAGGGCATCGAGGTGCCCATCTTCGACGGGTCGCAGGAGTACCTGTACTGGGTGGGCTGCTCGGGGGCGCTGGTGGAGCGGAACATGCCGATCACGAAGTCGGTGGTGCGGCTGCTGATCGAGGCGGGCGTGAGCTTCGGCGTGCTGGGCCAGCAGGAGACCTGCACGGGCGACCCGGCGCGGCGGCTGGGGAGTGAGTTCCTCTACGCGACGCTGGCGGAGACGAACGTGGCCTCGATGAACGAGATCGGCGTGCGGCGGGTGATCACGGCCTGCCCGCACTGCTTCAACACGTTCAAGAACGAGTACCCGGACTTCGACGGGCAGTGGGAGGTCACGCATCACGCGGAGTTCCTCCAGCTGCTGCTGGCGCAGGGGAAGCTGCAGCCGAAGGAGA
>DAOUID010000158.1:0-4287 GCA_034428315.1 Dehalococcoidia bacterium | reverse complement strand
CTTGGAACCGGGCGGGGCGGTGAGGCTGGAGACGTAGGTGGCGAAGTCCACCGGCTCAAGCTTCGTGGGGACGCCGAGGTTCTCCTCAATGCTCTGGGCGACGTACTGGGTGCCGCGCGTATCCGTGAACGTGGCGAGGAGAGTGACGAAGCCATCGGGGAAGACGGCGTCGCCGCCGCCCTGCTCCCAGAGCTGGCGGGCGCGCTCGGGATCGAACTGCTGGAGCTGGCGGATCTCGTCCTGGGAGAGCACCGCGGGGAAACGCGGGCCAACCGGCGCCCCGCGGATGCCGTTGCCATCGTTGACGACATCGATGTAGCCATCCCAGTCGATGGAGAGCGAGAGGGCTTCGCGCAACTGCGGGAAGCGCGCCCACTTGAGGGCATCGAGGGCCATGACGAGATGGGTGTTGGTGGGGCCCTCAATGATGTTGATGCCCTCCTCGCCGCGGAGCTCCTCGGCCTTGATGGAGTCGATGCCCCCGACGACGCCGGTGAGGATGTCGGCATCGCCGGCGAGGAAGCGCGCCTCGGCGGTGGCGGGGTCGGTGATATGGGCGTCCTCCCATCGGTCGATGTAGGGAGGGTCCTTGGTGAATCGCCCGCGGGTGGCGGTGTGGCCTGGATAGTTGGGGTTGCGCTTATAGGCATTGAAGCCATCGCGCCCACGGGATTCGAACATGTAGGCGCCGCCGCCGGCGTTGACGGTATCGGTCAGATTGCCGCCGTTCGCCTCGACGACCTCGGGGGCGACGATGCCGAGTGAGGTGGAGCCGAGGGTGGGGATGGCAGACACCCAAGGGTATGCCATGTGGAGGGCGAAGGTGGAGTCGTCGGGCATATCGAATCCAGCCATGAATGCCCACTGCAGCGGGTTGACCTCGGAGGCGAGGCTTGTGAAGGCGGCGGGCAGGCGGCCAAAGCTGTAGGCGATGTCCTGGGACGTGATCGGGCGGCCACCCGCGGCCTCGGGGTTAAAGGCAAGGTTCGGCTCGAGGTTGAAAACGATCGTGGTGCCGTCGGGCTGCTCCCAGCTTGCGGCGGCGTCGCCCCAGGCCTCGTCCTCGATGAGCGAGTAGCCGAGGAGATGGTTGTAGGTGAGGGCGGCCCAGGTGTAACCGGTGATGGTGATGGCCGGGTCGTAGCCGGTATCGGCGAAGGCTCGCTGCACCTGCATCGTTCCGCCGGCGCGGGGGCCGGTGGCCGCCGTGGGGGCGGCGGTCGGGGCCTCGGTGGCGGCCTCGGTGGGAGCGGGCGTTGCCGCATCCGCGTCCTCGCCGGCGGTGTCGGGCGCCTCGTCGGGAGCGGCCGCCGTGGCGGTTGCCTCGGGCTCGTCGTCGTCATCGCCGCAGCCGACGGCCACGAGGCCTGCGGCTCCGGCTGCGGCAACGGCGCCGCCTGCGAGGACACGCCGTCGAGAAATCCGCCTCCGCCAGTACTTTCCCCAATATCCTTCAGCCATCCGTTCCCCCCTATCAGGCGACCGGTGGGTGATGCCCACCTGGTCCGCTCCGGCCATTCTAGGCCCCCCGTCAACAAGCCCCGGTCAGGCTGCATGGCGGTAGCGCAGGGGTGCGTCTATGCTTGTCTTTCGCCCTGAACGAAGAAGGGAAGGCGGCGCTCGCCGCGATTCCAGAGAGAGGCCCAGGACATGGATTTTCGAGACAGCCCGGCGCAAGCCGAGTGGCGTACGCAGGTGCAGGACTTCCTTCGCGACTACTGCCCCAAGGAGATCCGGGGAAAGTTCCCGATGGGGCGGCCCGAGGAGGAGAAGCCCCTCTGGGAGGCGTGGCGGGTGGCGCTGGCGGAGCGGGGCTGGATCGCGCCCGCCTGGCCATCCGAGTACGGCGGCGCGGGCATGCGGCCGATGGACCAGTTCATCCTGAGCCAGGAGTTCGCCGAGGCAGGCGCGCCGAGGCTGGGCGGGCTCGGTCTGATGATGCTCGGGCCGACGCTGATCGAGCACGGGACCGAGGAGCAGAAGCAGCAGCACATCCCCGGCATCCTCAGCGGCGAGGTGGAGTGGTGCCAGGGCTACAGCGAGCCTGGCTCCGGATCGGACCTTGCATCGCTGCAGACGCGAGCCGTGCGGGACGGCGACGACTACGTGATCAACGGCCAGAAGATCTGGACCTCGCTTGCGCACCGCGCACACTGGATGTTCATGCTGGCGCGCACGGATCCGGACGCGCCCAAGCACCGGGGGATCACCTACTTCCTGCTGGACATGGAGACGCCCGGCATCACGGTGCGGCCGCTGGTGAACATGGCCAACGGGCACGACTTCAACGAGGTCTTCTTCGAGGACGTCCGTGTTCCCGCGCGGAACATCATGGGCGAGGTGAACCGGGGCTGGTACGTGGGCACGACGACGCTGGACTTCGAGCGGTCCTCGATCGGCACGCCGATCGGGCTGCGCCAGAACGTGGAGCGCAACCTGACCTGGCTGCGCGAGCACAAGGACGAGATTCCCCTGACCACCTACGAGGCGGTTCGCTTCGAGTGGGCGGAGCGCTTCATCGAGGTGCAGACGGCGACGATGCTCGCCTACCGCATCATCTCGATGCAGGACGCGGGCGAGATTCCGAACGCGGAGTCCTCGATCGCCAAGCTGTTCACGACTGAGCTGAGCCAGCGCATCGCGCGCACGGCCTCCCACATGGTGGGCATGTGGGGTGACATCGCGGACGAGAACGCACCGCTCAAGGGCATGCCGGGCTTCGGCTACGTGAACCAGGTTCGCGAGACGATCGCCGGCGGCACGAGCGAGATCCAGCGCAACATCATCGCAACGCGCGGCCTCGGGCTGCCGCGAGCCTAACTGCAAGACACGAAGGGACCTGAGATGGCAACGGCAACCGGAACGGAAACGAAGAGCCTGCTCGCGCGAGCAGAGGCGATCACGCCCGTCGTTGAGGAAGACCTCAACGAGGCTGAGCGCGAGCGGCGCCTGACGGATCGCACGTTTGAGGCGATGAAGGCCGAGGGCCTGCTGGGCGTCTGGGTGCCTGAGTCGCTGGGCGGCCTCGAGTCCTCGCCCCGCGAGGGGTTTGAGCTGTTCGAGGCGGTCGCCAGGGTTCACGGCTCCGCCGCATGGAACCTCTGGATCTGGTCCACGGGAGCGGCGCTCTCGTCGTCCAGTTCCGAAGAATCGATCGCGGAGTCGTACGCGGACGGACCCCCGAGCGCGGTGGGGGCGGGGGGTATCTTCCCCTTCAACCCCGCCGAGGTGGTTGAGGGCGGCTACCGCGTGACGGGACGCTGGCCGTTCTGCAGCGGGTCGAGCCACGCGAAGTGGGTCGGCGGCGGCATCATGGTCACGGAGAACGGGCGGCCGCGGATGACGCCGATGGGCATCCCCGAGATGCGCTTCGTCACCTTCCCCCGCGAGGAGGCGGAGGTCATCGATACGTGGCACGTGGTGGGACTGCGCGCCACGAGCAGCAACGACGTGGCCGTGGAGAACGCGTTCGCGCCGGAGTACCGCACGTCGGCCTTCGGCGGCCCCTCCGTTCGCGGCAAGCACTTCGGGGGGCCGCTCTACCGCTTCCCCGTGATGGGCATCCTGGGCGCGCCGATTGGGATCATCGCGACGGGGATCGCGCAGCGCGCCATCGACGAGTTCATCCAGCTCGCCAAGACAAAGACCGCGCGCACCTCGCAGGCGCGGATCAGCGAGAACACCGCCATTCGCAACGAGGTCGCCAAGGCGCACGCCGCCGTCCAGTCCTCGCGCTCGTGGCTCTACGAGATGGTCGATGAGACCTGGGAGACGGTGCTGCGGGGCGACGACGTGAGCCTCGAGCAGCGGCGGGATCTCTCGCTGGCGGGCACGAACGCGACTCGCAGCGCCGCCTACGCGACCGACCTGGTGCACACGGCTGCAGGCGGCACCTCCGTCTTCCAGACGAGCCCGATCGAGCGCTGCTTCCGCGACATCCACGCGGCTACGCAGCACGCGGGAACCTCGCCACGCAACTTCGACACGCTGGGGGGCATGCTCTTCGGGGAGCTGCCGGACAACCCGCTGCTGTTCGCCTGAGAAGCGCCAGGCCCTAGCCGGCGGCTGCGGCCGCCCGTGTCGGCTCCTTCGCCCACTCGATGCCGCGGCGGAGGATCTCGTAGTAGGTGGGCTCGGTCCAGGCGCCCAGCTCGGGAACCGGCCACTCGGGCACGCTGAGCGGGGGATCCTGCATGTCGTACTTCGAGCGGCGGTGGCCGGGCGTGAAGTAGAGGACCTCGCCTTCGCCCACGGGGTGGAGATACATCACGAGGCGAGGCTCGTCCT
>DAOUID010000157.1:0-3850 GCA_034428315.1 Dehalococcoidia bacterium | reverse complement strand
GGGGCGTGACGGCGTCGGAGCCGTAGGCCTCGGCGGTCCAGACCGAGTCGTAGCCGAGGCGTTCGGCCATCTGGACCTTTTCGACGGGCAGGTTCATCTGCGGGCCCGAGTAGCCGATGCTGATGCCAAGCTTCATGAGGTGTCTCCCGGGGGCGGCGTGCTGTCGGGGGATTGTACGGGGAAGCGGGCGAGTGGACCGGCGGTGGGGCGATCGGTCAGACTGCGGCGGGCACGTCAGGAGGGCAGCGATGGCAGAAGGCGAGGCGATCACGCGGGAGGGGCTGTTCCAGGCGCTCTGCGAACAGTGGCAGTACACCGAGGACGCGATCGCGGCGGCCGGGGAGCACTTCGATGCGCCGGCGCACGACGGCTGGACGGTGGGCGACATCTTCCGCCACCTGACCGCCATCAGCCACCGCGAGTCGGCGGCGGTCCGGGCCATGCTGGCGACGGGCGAGTACGAGATTCCGGACGCCGGCGAGAACGAGGCGGAGGTCGAGAAGTTCCGGTCGCTCGACTACAAGATGCTGCGCATCGAGCTGAACACGGCGCACGGCGTGGTCTGGATGTATGTGCAGCGGTTCAGCGACGAGGACCTGGCGCAGACGTACAAGCTGATGGGGAACGACTGGACGCTGGGGCAGGTCCTTGGGGTCGTCGCGCGGCACGAGGCGGACCACGTGGCGGTCGCGCTGGAGGCGGCGGGCGTGCCGGAGTCGGCGGTCGTGCCCGTCGAGACGGCACACCGCTGGACGTAGGGACACACAAACGAAGGAGGCTTGCATGGCAGAGGCGATGACGCGGGAAGCGCTATTCCAGGAAGTGTGCGAGGTGTGGCAGCGGACGGAGGACGCGATCGCGGCGCTGGGGGAGCACTTCGAGGCGCCCTGCGCCGGCGACTGGACGATCGGGGACGCGTTCCGGCACCTGACGGCGGCGAGCCACATCATGTCGGGGCGCATCCGGGCGCTGCTGGCGACGGGCGAGCTGCCCTTCCCGGGCGATTCCGGGAACGCGGAGGGCGTCGAGAAGTTCCGGTCGCTCGATTACAAGATGCTACGCATCGAGCTAAACACGGCGCACGGGGTGGTCTGGATGTACATCCAGCGGTTCAGCGATGAGGACCTGGCGCAGAGGTTCACGATCTTCGACGAGGAGCACACGCTCGCTGAGGTCATCCAGGCGCGGGTGCTGCACGAGACGTGGCACGTGAACGAGGCGCTGGAGGCGGCGGGGCTGGCGGAGTCCGCGATCGTGCCGGTGGAGACGGCACATCGCTGGACGTGAGGCGCGGGCGCTAGACCGGCCCTGCGCGATGGGCCACAATGCGGGTCGCACTTCCCGAGGGCACGGAGGCAGACCATGGCAGCTGACGCAGCGGTAACGCGAGAGGCGTTGTTCCAGTCGATGTGTGAGACGTGGCAGAGGACCGAGGACGCGATCGGCGCACTCGGCGACCACTTCGACAAGCCGGCATACGACGGCTGGTCGGTTGGCGACGTCATTCGCCACATCACGGCCATCAGCCACGACACGTCCGCGCACGTCCGCGCGATGCTGGCGACCGGCGAGTTTCCCGCCGACGAGAGCGGCAACCAGGACGGCGTCGACAAGTTCGCCTCCCTCGACTACAAGATGCTGCGCATCGAGCTGAACACGGCGCACGGCGTGATCTGGATGTACATCCAGCGGTTCAGCGACGAGGACCTCGCGCAGGAGTTCTCGCTGGCCGGCAACAGCTTCTCGCTGGGGACGGTCCTGAGCCTGCTGACGCAGCACGAGGCTCAGCACGTAACCGAGGCGCTCGAGGCAGCGGGTCTCGACGACTCGGCCGTGGTCGAGCTGGAGACGGCGCACCGCTGGGCGTAGCCCGCTCCTTCTCCCAATCTGACAAGACCAGAGGCGCCCCCAGGGGGCGTCTCCCTTTGTCTGCGGCGCACGCGGACCCTGACCGGCATCGCGCGGACGTGGCAAGATGCGGGCGGCCCGCGTTAGCGGGCGGAGGTCGCGCATGAAGTTCGGGCTCTCGGTGGGATTCGTGGTGACGAAGCCGTGGGACAAGATGAGCGAGTCGCGCGCCTTCCACCAGGCGGTGGAGACGGTGGAGCTGGCGGACGAGCTCGGGTTCGATAGCTGCTGGTCGGTCGAGCACCACTTCCTCGAGGAGTACTCGCACATGTCCGCGCCGGACATGTTCTTCGCGTACTGCGCGGCGCGGACGAAGAACATCCGGTTCGGGCACGGCATCTACCTGATGCTGCCGAACATCAACCATCCGGCGCGGGTGGCGGAACGGATCGCGACACTCGACATCCTCAGCAACGGCCGCGTGGAGCTGGGAACGGGGCGGAGTGCGACCTGGACGGAGCTGGGGGGCTTCCTCGTGGAGCCGGACGACACCAAGGAGATGTGGGAGGAGTCGACGCGCTCGGTCGTGAAGATGTGGACGAGCGACGAGTTCTCGATCAAGGGGCGGCACTTCTCGATGCCGCCCCGGAACGTGCTTCCCAAGCCGGTGCAGGACCCCCATCCGCCGATCTGGGTGGCGGTGCAGAGCCCGGAGACGGCGGTGCTGGCGGGGGAGAAAGGGATCGGGATGCTGGGCGTGACCCTGGGCGGTATCCCCAAGTACGCCGACCTGATCGCGGACTACCGCCGCGCGAGCCGCGAGGCGGAGCCCATCGGGGTGACGGTGAACAACCAGGTGCGGGCGCAGGGCGGTCTCTTCTGCCACCCGGACTCGGACTTCGCCCAGAAGATGGCTGGGAGAGCGGACGAGCAGCTCGCGGGGCCGCTCAGCTCCTACCTGATGACGATGGGCTCGACCTACCCGAGCCCGGCCTACCACGCCCACTCGCTCGGCTCGGGGGCGGCGTTCCGGCCACCGCTGGGGGCGGACCAGGTGGGGAAGCTGGTGGGAAACCCGGATGAGGTCGCGAAGGCGGTGGAGGACTGGCAGCAGCTCGGCGTGGACGCGCTCAACATCGGGGTCACGGGGCGCTGGTCGACGCACGAGCAGAACCTGGAATCGATGCGGCTGTTCGCGAAGGAGGTCATGCCCGCCTTCCTCGACGAACCCGTCGCCAGCGGGGCCTCGACGTGACGGCGACGGCCGGATATGGAGCGGTCTCCGCGGAGGAGGCCGCCTCGGGGGTCCGGGACGGGGACGTCCTCTACTGCTCGCTGACGTCGCTGGACTACGTGCTGGACGCGATCGCGGCGCGTCGCGACCTGAAGGACGTGCGCGTGCGGCTGACGACGCCGGGGCAGGATCCCGGCTGGCTCGCCCCCGAGGCGGGAGACGAGCGCTTCACGGTCGACTTCCAGATCTTCATCGGGGACTTCGCACGGTACGCGACCGACTCGAAGGTGGCGTCGTACATCCCCAACCTGTTCTCGACGGAGATGAAGCAGATCGAGCGCCCCGACGACTGCCTCTTCCCGGACGTGTTCATCACGCGGGTGAGCAGGCCGAACGAGAAGGGGTACGTGAACTTCGGGCCGATGATGTTCAACAAGCGCGGCTACGTGCAGAACTGCCGCACGGTCATCGCCGAGATCGACGACACCTACCCCGTGTTCCACGGCGACTGCACGGTGCACGTCTCGGAGATCGACTACCTGGTGGAGGGGGACTACGGGCCGAGCAACGAGGAGATCCGGGCGAAGGTGGAGGCGGTGGAGGACGAGCGCAAGCGCGAGGGCCTGCTGGACCTGATGGACTCGGTGCCGGACCGCTGGCTGCGGGGCATGCTGCGGCGCAGCTTCTGGTTCTTCGAGAAGCTCGACCCGGCGATGGTGGCGCCGCTGCTGGGCAAGGGCCCCGAGCCGGATGCCGAATCGAAGGCGA
>DAOUID010000156.1:0-2673 GCA_034428315.1 Dehalococcoidia bacterium | reverse complement strand
GGGCCATGAACGAATCTGCGAGCTATGTGATCTCGGCATGCCGCGAGAACGACGTGAAGTTCGTGCGCCTCTGGTTCACGGACATCGTGGGGACGCTGAAGAGCTTCCAGATCACGGTGGGGGAGCTGGAGAACGCGCTCGACGAGGGGATGGGGTTCGACGGTTCGAGCATTGAGGGGTTCGCGCGCATCGACGAGTCGGACATGGTGGCGCGGCCCGATCCGGCGACGTTCCAGTTGGTGCCCTGGCGGCCCCGGGAACAGGGTGTGGCGCGGATGTTCTGCGACATCTACCGGCCCGACGGGGAGCCGTTCGAGGGCGATCCGCGCTGGGTGCTGCGCCGCCAGCTGGAGCGGGCGAAGGCGCTGGGCTACACGTTCTACGTGAGCCCGGAGCTGGAGTACTTCTACTTCCAGGACGAAGCGAGCACGGTTCCGCTGGACAAGGGCGGGTATTTCGACCAGATCGCGGACAAAGGCTCGGACCTGCGGCGGGACACGGTGCTGACGCTGAGCGCGATGGGGATCGAGGTCGAGTCGAGCCACCACGAGGTCGCGCCCAGCCAGCACGAGATCGCGCTTCGCTACACCGACGCCCTGACGATGGCCGACAACGCGATGACGTATCGGGCGGTGGTGAAGGAGATCGCGGGGGCGAACGGGGCCTACGCGACCTTCATGCCGAAGCCGCTGGAGGACGAGAACGGAAGCGGGATGCACGTCCACCAGTCGCTGTTCAAGGGGGAGCGGAACGCGTTCTTCGACGAGGGCGACGTATACCACCTGAGCGCGCTGGCGAAGGGGTACGTGGCGGGGCTGCTGGCGCACGCGCGGGCGATGACGCTGGTGACGAACCAGTGGGTGAACAGCTACAAGCGGCTGCAGCCGGGGTTCGAGGCGCCGGTGTACCTGAGCTGGGCGCGGCGGAACCGGAGCGACCTGGTGCGCGTCCCCGAGTACTCGCCCGGGGACGAGGTGCACACCCGCATCGAGTACCGCTCGCCGGACCCGGCCTGCAACCCGTACCTGGCGTTCGCGGTGATGCTGGCGGCGGGGCTGGACGGGATCGAGCAGGAGCGGGCGTTGCCGCCGCCGGTCGAGGAGAACGTGTTCGAGATGTCGGACCGGGAGCGCGCCGACCTCGGCATCGAGACACTGCCGGGGAACCTGCGGGAGGCGATCGACGTGGCGGCGGAGTCGCCGCTGCTGCGGGAGGCGCTCGGGGACCACGTGTTCGACACGTTGCTGAAGAACAAGCGCATCGAGTGGGAGCGCTACCAGCGGCACGTTTCCGATTTCGAGCTGGCGGAGTACCTGCCGCTGCTCTAGGCGGAGGCGGCGACGGCGCGGGCGGCGGCCTCGTCGATACTGACGGTGCGGTCGCAGGCGGCGACGCCGTAGTGGCGGAGCAGGTCGACGCACTCCTCTTCCCAGGCTCCGGGCACGCGAAACACGGCGATGGCCCGGGCGGGTTCGAGGCCTGCATCGAGGCAGCCGCGGATGACTCCGCGGGCGATCAGGTCGGCTCGGGTGTTATTGACCACGTTCATGATGACGGCGATGCGCTCGATGCCGGGCTGGCCGAGGAGCAAGCGCGTGAGCGCGGCGACCTTGCGGACGCTGGGGTTGCCGCCGATCTCGCAGTAGTTGGCGGGGCTGCCGCCGTGCGCCCGGACGGCATCGAAGGCGGTGAGGCTGGCTCCGCCGCCGCCGATCAGGAGCGCAAGCGTGCCGTCGAACTGCACGACCCTCCCGGCGACGCCGCGGTGATCGGAGCGGTCGATGCGGGCGGCTTCGAGCTCAAGGGCGCTGGCCTCGCGGTCGCTGCGGGTGGAGGGGTCGATGCCAAGGTCGCGGACGGTTTCGGCCTGGCGGAAGAGAGCGTCGTCGTCGATCTCCACACGAGCATCGAGGGCGACCCAGCGCCCGTCGCGAGTGCGGGCGAGGGGGTTGATCTCGGCGAGGAGCAGGTCGCGTTCGGTGAAGAGGCTCCAGAGCCTGCCGAGGATGCCGGTCAGCTCGACGAGCTCCTGGCCGGAGAGGCCGAGGGACGCGACGGCCTCCTTGAGGCGGAAGTCCTGGGTCGGGGCGAGGGAGGAGAGGGGGACTCGGCCGGCCGCCGGTGCTTCGTCCTCGACATCGACGCCCCCGGCGAGGGAGGCGACGGCGGCGGGGCCGCGCGAGCGGTCGTCGTACACGATGCCGAGATAGCGCTCGGCTTCGACATCCAGGGCTTCCTCGACGAGGAGGGCGGTGACGGGCTGATCAGCGACGCGCGTATCAAGGACGGCGCGGGCCGCCTCTTCGACCTCGGCGGGGCCTTCGGCGAGGCGGACGGCTCCCGCCTTCGCGCGGCCGCCCGAGCGCACCTGCCCCTTGACGGCGACACGCGGGCCGAGCTCCTCCGCCGCGAGCCTGGCCTCGGCGGGGGTCCCCACGAGGAGGCCGCGAGGCGTCTCGAGGCCGGCCCGGCGGAAGAGCGCCTTGGCCTCGTGCTCAAAGAGGCGCACGGCGCGCGAGCCTCCGGCTAGTCCTCGTAGTCGCCGCCACCGCCGAGTCCGCGACGAGGCGGCAACTCCGGCCGCAGCGTCTGTCGGCTTGACGGCGAGGTGGTAACCCGCGAGCGGCTGCGGGCCGTGATGCAGGAGCAGATCGAAATCCATGGACAGACGGA
>DAOUID010000155.1:0-3913 GCA_034428315.1 Dehalococcoidia bacterium | reverse complement strand
GCTCCTTGTAGCGGGCGTTGATGGGCACGACCCAGGCGCCGAGCATGGCGGCGCCGAGCATGATCTCGATGTAGTCCATGCAGTTGGGCATGAGGATGCCGAGGTGGTCGCCGGGGCCGAGCCCGAGGCCGGCGAGGGAGCGGGCGGCGCGGACGGCGGCCTCGTTGAGGCTGGCGTAGGTGTGGCGCCGGTCGGGGAAGATGACGGCGTCGGCATCGGGGTAGCGGGCAGCGGCGCGGACCGAGAGGTCGCCGAAGGGGACGACCTCGGTCCAGTCGCGTGTGAAGACGGCGTCGCTCATTCGCTCAGCGCTTGTCGAACTCGAGGTGGAGCTCGTAGAGGCCGAGCATGATGCCGGGCTGGTGGGTGAAGTCGTTCTTGCCGGGCGCGAAGCGGATGTTATCGAGGCGATCGATGAGCACCTCGGTGGCGATGTTCTGCTCGAGGCGGGAGATGCCCTGGCCGGGGCAGTTGCGGGGCCCCATGGAGAAGGTGAGGTGGCGGCCGGGGTTCTTGCGGTCGAGCTTGAGCTCGCCCGGGGCGGGGCAGAGGTCGGCGTCGCGGTTGCCGGCGCCGAAGCGGAGGTGGAGGAGGGAACCACGGGGAATGTGGACGCCCCGGATCTCCATGTCCTCGGGAACGTAGCGGCCACCGGCGCCCCCCTGGGTGGGGGCGTAGAGGCGGAGGGCCTCCTCGACGAAGAAGCGGATCTTGCCGGGATCCTCGCGCATCTCCTTCAAGAGCTCGGGGTGCTGGGCGAGGAGGAGGGCCTCGGAGGTGAGGGCGTACTGCGTGGTCTCGTTCCCGCCGATGTGCATGAGGACCGCGATGCTGATGATCTCGCCGTCGCTGAGCTTGCGGCCCTCGTAGTCGACCTGCGTGAGGAAGGAGATCATGTCCTCCTTCGGGTTATTCCGCTTCTCGTCCACCTGCTGCTGGATGTAGTGGTGGAAGTCGACGAGGACGGCGGCGTTCTCGCGCTCGACCTCCTCGGAGAGCTCGTTGCGGGGGCCGTCGCCGTAGACGAAGCGGCGGACCTGGGCCTCCTCCATCTTCTTGAGCGTGGGCATGTCCTCGAGGGGGAAGCCGAGGATGGTGGTGATGACGGTCTGGGGGAGGGGCGCGGCGAACTGGGTGACGTACTCGACCTCGCCGTCGTCGATCCAGCGGTCGATGAGGCCGTTGACGGCGGCCCTGACCATGTCGCGGTGGCGCTCGGCGCCCTCGGGGCCGACCCAGGGGTCCCAGAGCTGCATGCGGTAGCGCTTGTGCTGCTCGACGGTGGGGCGGAGGGTCTGGGCGGCATCGACGGTGTCGCCGAAGCCCTCCTCGCGGAACATCTCGGACTCGATCTCGCTGGAGCCGGCGGAGGCAGCGGCGGAGAGGTCCTCGGGCATAAGGTCAAAGAAGCGGGGGTCTCGGGTGATGGAGGCGATGTCCTCGAACTTCGAGACGATGAAGGCGTCGGCGCCGGGGAGCCAGCCCTTGCCGGGGATGCGGGCGATGGGCGCCTCGTTGTGGAGCACCTTGTAAGACTCGAACCAGTTCTCCTGGGAGCCCGGCTCGAAGAGCTCGGCGCCGATATCGGCGGCGACGGGGCAACCCGAGGCAGCAGCGGCGGTGTTGGCGGTGTCGGTCGTCGTATCGGTCATGGGTGCTCCTCCGGGTTGGGGCTTAAACGTAGCCGAGTTCGCGCTCCATCGCGTCGATGGCTTCCTCGATGATGTCGTAGGCCTTCATGGCGGTCTCTTCCGAGCAGACAACGGGCGGGCAGACGCGGGTGACGTTGCCGCCGCCGGAGACGACGAGGCCGCGTTCGAGGCAGTTCTTGTAGAAGAGGCGACCGGCCTCGAGGCTGGGCTGGCGGCTCTCCTTGTCGGTGACGAAATCGAGGGCGAGGAGGAGGCCCCGTCCGCGGGCGTCCCCCACGGAGGGGTGGGCGTCGCGGATGCGACGGAGGCGTTCGAGCGAGACCTCGCCCAGGTCGCGGGCGTGATCAAGGAGGTTCTCCTCGGCGATCGTGTCGAGGACGGCGTTGGCGGCTGCGCAGGCCGCAGGCTGGCCGCCGTTGGTGGTCGAGGGCTGGGTCTCCTGGAGGGCGTCCTTGAGGCCCTCGCGCACACAGAGCACGGAGATGGGAATCCCGTTTCCGAGCATCTTCCCGATGATGACGACGTCGGGGACGACGCCGTAGTGCTCGGCGGCGAACCACGTGCCCGTGCGCCCGAAGGTGGCGAACTCATCGAAGATGAGGAGCATGTCGTGGCGGTCGGCGATCTCGCGGAGGCGGGGGAGGAACTCGTCGGGGTAGGTGCGGGCGCCGCTGCCGTTGGTGATGGGCTCGACGATGATGCCGGCCAACTTCCCGTGGCTGTTGGCGAGCATGAGGCGCTCGGCGAAGTCGGTGCAGTGCATGCCGCAGTCGGGGTACGTCATCTTGTACTCGCAGCGGTAGCAGAAGGCGGCGGGCACGGTGAGGAAGCCGGAGGGGCGCGGGCCGGTGGCGGCATTGCCCATGCCCGTGGCGATGGCGCTGGTGGTGCGCCCGTGGTAGTCGCCGGTGAAGGCGAGGAACTCGTGGTTGCCGGTGGCGGCGCGGGCGACGCGGAGCGCGGCTTCGGTGGCCTCGGTGCCGGTATTGAAGAACTGGAAGACGTTGAGATCGCCGGGGGTGATGGCAGCGAGGCGCTCCATGAGCTGGACACGCACGTCGGTGGGGAAGTCGCGCACATTGAGGAGGCGGCCGGCCTGGTTGGCGACGGCCTCGGTGATGCGGGGGTGGGCGTGGCCGAGGGCGGCGACCATGTGGCCCTGGGTAAAGTCGATGTAGCGGTTGCCGTCGGCATCCGTGAGGGTGACGCCCTCGCCGTGGGTGAAGGCCACGGGGAGGATGTTCACCATCTGGAAGTAGCTGCCGTACTGGTACTGCTGGGTCTTCTCGAAGAGTTCCCGGGAGCGGGGACCGGGAAGGTCGCCGTCGATCAGGGGAGCATCAGCGGCGGGCGCGTTGGCCCACTCGATGCTGTTCGCGAAGGTAGGGGCCGACCGGGCTTGCGTCGCCATACCTCGCTCCTCCTCAGGGGCGGGGCGGATTGTACGCGCCGGGGGGCGGCGGGGTGAGCGGAGCGCCTAGACGGCGCCGATGCGCTCTGCCTCCGTCTCGCGAAGCTCGTGCGCCTCGGCGGGCGTGAAGGTGGCTCCGCAGGTGCCGCAGTCGAAGCGCGAGGCCTTGTCCTCGTGCCCGATGTCGTCGGGCTCATCCCACTTGGGGACGAGTGCGACGTGGGGACACTCCTCCTGTTCGAGGGCAGCCTCGGCGTGGATGCCGGTGGCGTCCGAAGCCTCGCCTCGCTTGAAAATCTTGTCCAGGAAACCCATGTCTGGCCTCCCCTCTAAATGGGCCGAACAACGTAATCGTATATGGGCCGCCGGGCCACGCCCGAGACTGCGTATCAGTTCCTTCCGCGGCGGCGGCTTTCAAGCAGGTCGCGTAGCCTTTCGGTCGTCGTGACCGGAGCGCTCGCGCCGTACCGCATCATCGACCTGACCCGCGAGATGGGGGCGGTCTGCACGCGGATGCTGGCGGGGCTGGGGGCGGATGTCGTGCGGGTCGAGCCGCCGGGCGGGGACGCGACGCGGCGGCGGGCGCCGCTGGTCGGGAGGGGCGAGCACCTGAGCGCCTGGTGGGCGCAGATGCACGCGGGGAAGCGGAGCATCGAGCTCGACCCCCGGTCGGCCGCTGATGCGGACTTCCTGCTGGACCTGTGCGCGGGCGCGGATGCGGTGGTCGTCTCGCCGGACGACCGGGGCGGCGTATGGCCGCTGGACCTCGAGGAGCTGGCGGAGCGGGCGCCGCGCGTCGTGCGGACGGTGATCACGCCGTTCGGGCTGGAGGGGCCGAAGGCGGGGTGGG
>DAOUID010000154.1:0-11857 GCA_034428315.1 Dehalococcoidia bacterium | reverse complement strand
TGCCCGCTTCCGTCACGCCCAGGTGCAGCGGGATCTCCGGACGCGCCTCCGCGAACCGCTTGTTCCCCGCGATCACCTTGCGCGGGTCGCTGTCCTTCATCGAAACCACGTACCGCGTGAAGCCGATGTCGTCGAGCATCTGCGCGTGCTCGAGTGCGCTCTCGACCATCGCCGTCACGCCCTCGAGCCCGGGCTCGTCCGCGCCCTCGTACTTCTCGTCCATGGCCGGGTCGACCGACCCGCAGTTCACGCCCACGCGAATGGCGCAGTCGTGCTTCTCCGCCGTCTCCGCGATGAACGCCACCTTCTCCGCCACCGGCTTCGACTTCTCGTGGTGGTACAGGTGGCCGGGGTTGTAGCGAACCTTGTCGACGTGCGGGGCGACCTGCGTCACCAGCCGGTAGCTCTCCTGCAGGTCGACGACGAAGTTCGCCTCCGGAACCGCCTCCCGCACCTGTCCCAGGCACTCGACGTCCTTGCGGCTGTCGACGGCCACGCGCACGAGCCCGGCGCCGGCCTCGTGGATCATCCGTACCTGGACGATCGTCGCCTCGACGTTCTGCGTCTTCGTCGCCGCCATCGACTGCACGACGACCGGCGCTCCGCCGCCAATCGTGACCGAACCCGCCTTCACGGCACGCGTTTCTGCTCGCTTCATGCTGCGGAGTGTAGCCCGACACCCGTGAACGGCGATAGGAGCCCGCTCACCCCCACCACGACCGCTCGATGCCCGTGAACGCGACGAACGGCGCCAGCAGCACCACCACGATCGACGCCAGCGCCAGCAGCGGACCGCGGTTCATCGACGTGAACCGCTCACGCGGTCCCTCGTAGGCGTTGCCGCTCGCCTCGACGATGCGGCGGCGCTGCGTCCGTAGCCGCAGGCTGTTCGCCATCACGCTCACCGAGCTGAGCGCCATCGCCCCGCCCGCCACGATCGGGTTCAGGAGCCCCGCCATGGCGATGGGGATGGCGACCACGTTGTAGCCGAACGCCCACCCGAGGTTCTGCCGGATCGTCCGCAGCGTCGCCCGGCTCAACAGGATCGCCTCCGCGATCTTCGCGACGTCGCCGTGCAGGAGCGTCACGTCGCTCGCCTCGATGGCCGCGTCGGCGCCCGTGCTCATCGCCACGCTCACGTCCGCCTGCGCCAGCGCGGCCGCGTCGTTGATGCCGTCGCCCGCCACCGCTACCCGCAGCCCCTCCGCCTGGAGCGCGCGCACGAGCGCCAGCTTCTCGTCGGGGCGCAGCCCCGCGTGCACTTCGTCGATGCCGAGCGTAGCCGCGGCCGCGAGGGCGCTCCGCTCGTTGTCGCCCGTCGCCATGATCGTGCGCACCCCCAGCGACCGCAGCGTCGCCACCGCCCGCGCGGCGTTCGCCTTGAGCGGGTCCGCGAACGCGAGCGTCCCCGCGTACGCTCCGTCGACGGCGATCAGCGCGACGGTTCGCCCCCCCTCCTCCAGCCGCGCGAGCGCAGCCTCGGCGCCAGCGAGCGAGACGCCCCGTTCCTCGAACAGCCGCTGCGTCCCGATGAGCACCGTTCGACCGCCGACCTCGGCGGTCAGCCCCGCCCCGGGCAGCGCCTCGAACCCCTCCGCTGCCGCCACCGCCAGCCCCCGCGCCTCCGCCGCCTCCACCACGGCCGCGCTCAACGGGTGCTCGCTCAGCGCCTCGACCGCTGCCGCCAGCGCCAGCACCTCGTCCTCCCCGACCCCTTCCGCCGGCGCGACCTCGACCAGCTCCGGCCTCCCTTCCGTCAGCGTGCCCGTCTTGTCGAGCACGACCGCGTCCACGCGCGTCGCCATCTCCAGCGCCTCCGCGTTGCGGATGAGGATGCCCCGTTCCGCTCCCATCCCCGTCCCTGCGATGATCGCCGTCGGCGTCGCCAGGCCGAGGGCGCATGGGCAGGCGATCACGAGCACCGCCACCGAGAACACCATCGCCCGCACGAACGAGTCGTCGAAGAAGCCCCACCCGAGGAACGTTCCCAGCGCCAGCACCAGCACGATCGGCACGAACACCGCCGCCACCGCATCTACCACCCGCTCGACGGGCGCCCGCGACCCCTGCGCCTCCGCCACCAGCGCCGCCATGCGCTGCAGGACCGTGTCCTCCCCCACTGCCGTCGCCTCTACCTCGAGCACGCCCTGCTGGTTCAGCGCCCCGCCCACGACTGGCTCGCCCGGCCCCCGCTCCACGGGCATCGACTCCCCCGTCAGGAGCGATTCGTCGAGGGCGCTGCGCCCCGCCCGTATCACGCCGTCGAGCGCCACCCGCTCGCCGGGCCGCACCCGGAACACGTCCCCCACCGCCACCGCCTCGACCGGCACCGCCTCCTCGCCGTCGCCTCGCACCACGTTCACCGACTTCGCCGTTAGCCCCAGCAGCGCGCGGATGGCCCCTCCCGCGCTCGCCCGCGCCCGGTCCTCGAAGAACCGCCCGAGGCTTACGAAGAGCAGCACGGCGGCGCTCACGTCGAAGAACATCGACTCGCTCCGGTCGGCCAGCACGACCCAGCCGCTGAATACGAACGCCACCGTCGTCCCCAGCGCCACCAGCACGTCCATGTTCGGGGTCAAGGCTCGCAGGGCCGGCCACGATGCGCGGTAGAACCGCCACCCCAGCAGGACCTGCACGGTCGCCGCCCCGCCCAGCAGCAGCCACCCGGTGACGCGCTCGCTGCCGAACAGGGCGAGGCCGGCGATGTCCATCGCCATGCTCGCGATGATCACCGGAACCGCGATCACCCCGCCCGCGACCAGCGCCGCCAGGCGTGCTCGCGCGTTCTCGTCGGCGGTATCCGTGCTCGCATCGAGCTCGGCGGCGTCGTAGCCGGCGCGCTCGACCGCCGCCACGAGCTCAGCGGGGCCGATCGCCTCGCCCAGCGAAACCCGCGCCGTCGATGAGGCGAAGTTCACGCTCGCCTCATCGACGCCCTCGACGCGATTGAGCGCGCGCTCCACGCGCCGTACGCACGAGGCGCACGTCATCCCCCCGATTCGGAGCGTGATGGCGCGGTCGGGACTCGTCACCGACCTGCTTGCGCCGCGGCCTCGTACCCCTCTTCCGTGATGGCCGCCAGCACGGCCGCCAGGTCGACGCCCTCGCCCGTGACGGTTGCCGCGCCCGCCTCGAGGTCGACGTTGGCGTCGGTCACGCCTGCCACCCCCGTAATCGCCCCGGTCACTGCGCGAACGCAGTGGTCGCAGGTCATCCCGTCGACTTTCAGCTCGATCGTTTCAGGCATTGTGTCCTCCGTGTTCCGTGGTGGTGGCGCCCGCCGTTGTCTCGGCGGGTCCCTGGATCTTGTAGACGCGCAGCAGCTCGCGAACGGCGCGTTCGGACTCGCCATTCGTGACCTGGTCGATGACGTGCGTGCGCAGGTGCCCTTCGAGCACGAGCGCGTCGAGGCTGCGCAGGGCCCGCTGCACTGAGAGCGAGAGGTCGAGCAGGTCCACGCAGTAGCGGTCCTCCTCGACCTGTTTCTGCAGCGCCTCCACCTGCCCCGCGATGATCTTGAGCCGGCGGCTCGCCTGCTGTTGCGTTTCAGGGAGCATGCGTTCCTCCCGAATAGGGTACCCCCCTATCCTATCACGCTGCGCCACGCACCGGCCCCGCGTACACTCGCCACCATGCGAGTCGGCGCCCACGTCTCCTCCTCCGGAGGGCCCCAGAACGTCTTCGCCCGCGCCGAGGAGATCGGCGCCGAGGCCATCCAGCTCTTCATCACCGCCCCCCAGCAGTGGCGCCCGCCCAACATCGGCGACGAGGCCGTGGCCGCCTTCCACGAGGAGCACGAGCGCGTCCCCGTGCCCGTCTTCTTCCACGGCATCTACCTCGTCAACCTCGGCACCCAGGACGAGAAGCTCCTCAACCGCTCCGCCGGCTCCCTCAAGCAGTACGTGAAGTGGGCGGGCACGCTCGGCGTCGAGGGAACCATCTTCCACGTCGGCAGCCACAAGGGCGCCGGCTTCGACGCCGTGAAGGACCAGATCTGCCGCGTCATGCTCGAAGTCCTCGAAGCCGCCGACAACGACTCGATGCTCCTCATCGAGAACAACGCCGGCCAGGGCAACGGCATCGGCTCCACCTTCACCGAGGTGGGCGAGATCATCCGCCGATGCGGGGACCACCCCCGCCTCGGCGTCTGCCTCGACACCTGCCACGCCTTCGCCATGGGCTACGAGATCACGACCCGGGAGGGCTGCGAACTGGCCATGGAGGAGTTCGATCGCGAGATCGGCTTCGACCGCCTCCGCGCCGTCCACGCCAACGACAGCAAGATGCCCCTCGGCGGCGTCCGCGACCGCCACGAGAACATCGGCGACGGCCACATGGGCCTCGACGGGTTCCGCACCATCCTCGCCCATCCCGGCTTCCGCGACGCCCCCCTCCTCCTCGAGGTGCCCGGCATCGAGGGCGACGGCCCCGACGAGGAGAACGTCAACCGCCTGAAGCGCATCCGCGAGGAAGTGGGCGCCCCCGGACCGGACGGCTCGTGACCGGCGGCGACGCTTCCGGGCGGAAGCTTGAAGGCGCGCTCCTGGAGGAGTGCGCCGAGTGGATCTGGGAGCAGATCCAGGAAGAGGGCCTCTTCGTCCCCGGCGAGCTCATCGAGCTCATCCTCACCACGGAGCGCGAGCTCGGTCTCCAGGCCGGCCCCCTGCCCGCGATCGCCGCCGGCGTCGCCGCCGCCTTCCGTGAGCAGAGCCACCTCCTCTCCCCCACCGACGAGCGCGCCATCGAGGCCGTCCTCGCCTGGGAGGACGAGTTCCTCGGCCTTGCCGGCATCCCCCGCGAATCCAGCTGATTTCCCGTCCGCAGCCGTTGACGCGGCACGCTCGCCGCCCGACACTCAGTGCAACACGAACCCGGGAGGTGAACGCGCCACTGACCCAATCGACCACAGGTGGGATCGGTCAAGCGCCAGGTCCGCGCAGCGCGCGGATGACGAGGCGGAGGCAGAATCGAACCATTCGGCGGGTGGCCTCCCGGCGGCACGGTCGTAAGGCTGGAAACAAACCACGGCGGGTAACCGCCTGACAAAACCCCGGCCACGTGCGAAGGGCTCGCAGCCCTTCTCCCCACCAGGCATACCGAGCATCGACCGGAGCCGCCCCTGCGCGACTCCCGAGTGCCACGGGGAAGCTGCATGTGCGGGATCATCGCCTACACCGGCTCGCGTCAGGCCGCGCCCATCTTGATGGCCGGCCTGCGCGACCTTGAATATCGCGGCTACGACTCGGCCGGCGTCGCCCTCCTCCCGGAGTCCGGGGGCGAGCCCGCCGTCGCCAAGTGCCGCGGCAAGATCGCCGAGCTCGACGCCGCCATCGGCGCGGAACCACTGCCGCCCGCACGGACCGGTATCGGCCACACGCGCTGGGCCACCCACGGCGCCCCCAGCGACGCCAACGCGCATCCCCACACCGGCACAGGCAACGACGTCGTCGTCGTCCACAACGGAATCGTCGAGAACTACGCCGCCCTCCGCGCCGAGCTGCTCGAACGCGGCCATGCCTTCGAGAGCGAGACCGACAGCGAAACCATCGCGCACCTGCTCGAAGAGGCCTTGAACAACGGGAGCGACCTCCTCGCCGCCATGCGCGAGACCTGCGCCCGCCTTGTCGGATCCCAGGCGATCGTCGCCCTCACGCCGCGCGAGCCCGGCGTCGCCGTCGGCGCGCGCATCGGGAACGCGGGCGCCGTCGTTGTCGGCTACGGCGAGGGCGAGATGCTCCTCTCCAGCGACCTCGCCGCCCTCCTCCCTCACACCCGCGACGTCGCCTTCCTCGCCGACCGCCAGCTCGTCCGTATCGACGAAAGCGGCGCCACCTACGCGACCCTCGACGGGTCCGCCGCCGCCGTCGAGCCCCGCACCGTCTCCCTCGACCCCGAGAGCGCCCTCAAGGGCGAGTACGAGACCTACATGCTCAAGGAGATCATGGAGCAGCCCGCCGCCCTCGCCGACACCATCGGCGGCCTCATGACGGTCGAGCCTCCCCGCCTCTCCCTCGACGACCTCGCGGAGGCGCGCCCCTGGCTGGAGCGCGTCGAGCGCGTCCTGCTCGTGGGGATGGGCACGAGCCTGCACGCCGCCATGGTCGGGCGCTGGTACTTCGAGCAGATCGCCCGCCTCCCCGCCGACATCGACAACGCCAGCGAGTTCCGTTACCGCGAGCCCGTGCTCGGTCCCGAGACGCTCGTCATCTCCGTCAGCCAGTCGGGCGAGACCGTCGACGTCCTCGAGGCGATGACCGTCGCCCGTGCCCGCGGCGCTCCCCAGATCACCATCTGCAACACCCCCGGCAGCCAGACGACGCGCGTTGCCGACGGCGCCGTCCACACCTACGCCGGCCTTGAGCGCGGCGTCGCCAGCACCAAGACGTTCACGACCTCGATCGCGGCCCTCTTCGCCCTCGCCCTCGAGACCGCCCGCGCCCGCGGCCAACTCGGCGATGACGACCTCGCCCGCCACGTGCGCGACCTCGCCGCCATGCCCGAGATCGTCGGCCGCCAGCTCGACTCCTTCGACACGATCGCGAAGGCCGCGGACCGCTTCCGCACCACCGACCACATCCTCTTCCTCGGCCGCGGCCCCGCTCTCCCCATCGCCCTCGAAGGCGCCCTCAAGATGAAGGAGCTCTCCTACGTCCATGCCGAGGGCTACGCCGCCGGGGAGATGAAGCACGGCCCCATCGCCCTTATCGACCCCGAGTTCCCCACCGTCGCGCTCGCCGGGCAGCACGCCCTGCGCAGCAAGATCGTCTCCAACATCGAGCAGATACGCGCCCGCGACGGTGAGGTGCTCGCCATCGTCACCGAGGGCGACGACGAGCTCATCGCCCTCGCCAACGAGGCCCTCACGGTGCCCTCCGTCCCTGCCCTGCTCGAGCCCCTGGCCGCGATCGTGCCCCTCCAGGTGCTCGCCTACGCCACCGCCGATGCGCGAGGCTGCGACATCGACCAGCCCCGCAACCTCGCAAAGACCGTCACCGTCGAGTAGGACTCGGTTCGCACGGCGTTAACGTTCGAAGAAATCCCGTCGTTTCCACTGGTCTGGGTCCCCCCGCCGGGATACGCTCGGGGCGCCGCCTGGAGACGCGGTTCGTAGACATCCGGAGGACCCCCCATGACCAGCACCACCGCCAGCCCGCAATCGGGCACGGAGCACTCGGCCAAGCTCGTCTACCTCTTTGGTGACGGGCGCGCTGAGGGCGGCGCCGATATGCGCAATCTGCTGGGCGGCAAGGGCGCCGGTCTCTCCGAGATGAGCAACCTCGGCATCCCCGTTCCTCCCGGCCTCACCATCACCGCCGAGGTCTGCAGCGCCTACTACGCCAACGGCCACCGCTACCCCGATGGCCTCGACGAGCAGGTTCGCGCCGGCATCGCCCACGTCGAGTCGATCGTCGGCGCCCGCTTCGGCGATTCCGCCAACCCCCTCCTCGTCTCCGTCCGCTCCGGCGCCCGCGTCTCCATGCCCGGCATGATGGACACCGTCCTCAACCTCGGCCTCAACGACGAGACCGTCCAGGGCCTCGCCCGCAGCTCCGGCGACGAACGCTTCGCCTACGACTCCTACCGCCGCTTCGTCGCCATGTACGGCGACGTCGTCCTCGGCCTCAAGCGCGAGTCGGACCTCGACGAGGACCCCTTCGAGGCCATCCTCGAGCGCAAGAAGGAAGCCTGCGGCGTCTCCGAGGACACCGACCTCCCCGCCGCCGCCCTCCGCGAGATCGTGGCTGAGTACAAGGCCGAGATCCGCGACAAGCTCGGCATCGCCTTCCCCGACGACCCCTGGGAGCAGCTCTGGGCGGCCATCGGCGCCGTCTTCGAGTCCTGGGAGAGCGACCGCGCCATCGTCTACCGCCAGTTGAACGGCTACCCCGGCGAGTGGGGTACCGCCGTCAATGTCCAGGCCATGGTCTTCGGGAACCTCGGCGACGACTGCGCCACCGGCGTGGCTTTCACCCGCAACCCCAAGACCGGAGACACGGGACTCTTCGGCGAATACCTCGTCAACGCCCAGGGCGAAGACGTGGTCGCCGGCGTGCGTACGCCCCAGCCCATCCGCCTCGCCGAGCGCATCGACGGCGGTCCGCCGTCGATGGAGGAGGCCCAGCCCGCCGTCTACGGCGAGCTGCTCGGCGCCGCCCAGCGCCTCGAGGACCACTTCAGCGACATGCAGGACATCGAGTTCACCGTGCAGCGCGGCAAGCTCTGGGTCTTGCAGACACGGAACGGCAAGCGCACCGGCCCGGCCATGGTGAGAGTGGCCGTCGATCTCGTCGACCAGGGCCGCATCGATCGCGAGGAGGCCCTGCGCCGCCAGGACCCCGAGCAGATCTCCGAGCTCCTGCACAGCGTCTTCGCCGACGGCGCCGAGACCGACGTCATCGCCAGCGGCCTCCCCGCCTCCCCGGGCGCGGCCGTCGGCAAGGTCGTGTTCTCTGCCGAGGAGGCGGCCGAGCAGGCGGATGCCGGCGAGGACGTCATCCTCGTGCGCGTCGAGACCAGCCCCGAGGACATCCAGGGGATGCTCGCCGCCCAGGGCATCCTCACCGCCCGCGGCGGCATGACCTCCCACGCGGCTGTTGTCGCCCGTGGCTGGGGCAAGTGCTGCGTGGCCGGCTGCGGGGAACTGGAGATTGACTACGCCGATGGCTCCTTCCGCGTCGATGCGGGCGGCCGCAACCTCACCATCCGTCGCGGCGACGTCATCTCCCTGAACGGCACGACGGGCGAGGTCATGCTCGGCGCAGTCCCCCTGGCCGACCCCGAGCTTCCCGACGACCTGACCCGCCTGATGGCCTGGGGCGATGACGCCCGTCGCCTCGGCGTGCGCGCTAACGCCGACACCCCCGAAGACGCGGCCAAGGCGCGCGAATTCGGGGCGGAGGGGATCGGCCTCTGCCGAACGGAGCACATGTTCTTCGGCGAGGACCGCATCCTCGCCGTCCGCCAGATGATCCTGGCCGAGGACGAGGCCGGGCGCCGCGAGGCCCTCGATCGCATCCTCCCCATGCAGCGCCAGGACTTCGACGGCATCCTCCGCGCGATGGCTGGCTTCCCCGTCACCATCCGCCTCCTCGACCCGCCCCTCCACGAGTTCCTGCCCCACGGCGCCGAGGAGATGGAGCGGTTCGCCGACGCCATCAGCGTCGAGCCGCAGCGCGTCTCCCAGCGCGTGCTCGCCCTGCAGGAGTTCAACCCCATGCTCGGCCACCGGGGCGTGCGCCTCGCTATCACCTACCCGGAGATCTACGAGGTCCAGACTCGCGCCATCATCGAAGCCGCCTGCGACCTCCGCGCGGAGAGCGTCGACGCCCAGCCCGAGATCATGATCCCCCTCGTCGGCGCCGCCGAGGAGCTCGCACGCCTGCGTGAGCGCGTGGCCGCCATTGCCGCGCAGGTCACGGCCGAGCGGGGCATCGAGCTCGACTACACCATCGGCACCATGATCGAGCTGCCCCGCGCCTGCGTCACCGCCGGCAGGATCGCCGAGCACGCCGACTTCTTCTCCTTCGGCACCAACGACCTCACCCAGACCACGTTCGGCCTCTCCCGCGACGACGCGGGACGCTTCCTGCCCGACTACATCAGCCAGGGCGTACTCGAGAAGGATCCGTTCGTCGAGCTCGACCGCGAGGGAGTGGGTGACCTGATGCGCCTCGGCATCGAGCGCGGCCGCGCCGTGAAGCCCGACCTGAAGCTCGGCATCTGCGGCGAGCACGGGGGCGACCCCCGCTCGATCGCCTTCGGTCACGACGTCGGGCTGGATTATGTCTCATGCTCGCCCTATCGCGTGCTCACGGCCCGCCTTGCCGCCGCCCAGGCCGCCCTCGCGGGGGGCAGCTGAACCACACGCCGGAGGGAGTGACGGTGGACCTGCACCGCGTGCGTCACCGCATCGAGCAGGATGAGGAGCGCCTCAGCCCCTTCGCCGCCCGTTCCGTGAACGCCACCCGCTCCCGCCCCGAGCAACCCTCCTCCGTGCGCGCCGCCTTCCAGCGCGACCGCGACCGCATCATCCACACCAAGGCCTTCCGCCGCCTCAAGCACAAGACGCAGGTCTTCATCGCGCCCCAGCAGGACCACTTCGTCACGCGCCTCACCCACACGTTCGAGGTCGCCCAGGTGGGCCGCACCATCGCCCGCGCCCTGCGCCTCAACGAGGACCTCGCCGAGGCCATCGCCCTCGGGCACGACATCGGCCACGGCCCCTTCGGCCACGCTGGCGAAGAAGCCCTCGCCGAGTGCCTCCCCGAGGGCTTCCGCCACAACTACCAGTCCGAGCGCGTCCTCGACAAGCTCGAGCACGACGGGCGCGGCCTCAATCTCACCCATGAGGTGCTCGATGGCGTGCGCAAGTCGAGCAAGGCCCGCGAGGACGTGCTCGCCGAGGGCTGGGGCATCCCCGAGACCCTCGAGGGGCAGGCCGTCAAGCTCGCCGATGCGCTCGCCTACCTCAACCACGACGTGCAGGACGCCATCCGCGCCGGCCTCATCGGCGAGGACGACCTGCCCGCCGTTTCCCAGCGCGTCCTCGGGCGCTCCCACGGCGAGCGCCTCGAGGTGCTCGTGACCGATGTCGTCGAGTCCAGCTGGGCCGTCACCGGGGACGGACGCGGGGAGGGCGGGCAGCTCCCCACCGTCACCATGAGCCCCACCGTGCACGGCGCCGTCAACGAGCTGCGCGAGTACATGTTCCAGAACATCTACCTGCTGGCTGAGCGCCGCGCCGAGGTGGAGCACGCCAAGAACATCGTGCGCTTCCTCTTCCGGCACGCCACCGACCACCCGGAGGCCATCTCCCCGGACTACTCCCTCCCGGACGACCCCCTCCCCCGCCGCGCCGCCGATTTCGTTAGCGGGATGACCGACCGCTACGCCATCCGCCTCGCCGCCGATCTCGGCTGCGAGGACGCGATCGGGTGGCCCCTGTAAGGGCCGGCGGATTGCCTTCTGCGAGCGGGATGGGATACTGAGGTGGTGGTGGCGAAGGCGCATCGCTTGTGAGTGAGCAGGACCGTCCAGGCCCTCCCGACGACGAACCCCTGATCGGAGGGACGTCGTCGGGACCCCCGCCCCCGGCGGGTGGCGCCCCGTCCCCCCCACCCCGCGACCCCGCTGAGGGCGGCGGTGTCATCGGCGTGCCCCAGCAACCTGAGCCCCGTACGGTCGACCCCTGGGAGTCCCAGCACCTGCGCCGCAGCACGCCCGACCTGCGCACCTACGGGCGCGATGGCCCGCGTGCGGGCTACTACGGCGCCACCCGCCGCTCCCTGGGGCGCACGGCAGCCGCCTACTTCTTCACCATCGCGGCGCTCGTCATTGGCGGCATCCTCATCTTCCTGCTGTTCCAGGTGCTCAACGACAACGGCGACGAGCCGCCGCCGCCCACACCTGTCCCCATCACGCCCGAAGCTCGCATCGAGGCGCCCGCGCCCGGCCAGCGGCTCACTGTCGACGAAGAGCTCGCCGTCATCGTCTCGGTGGTCTCGGACGAGGACATCGTCCGCTTCGAGTTGCTGATCACCGGCATCATCAAGGACCAGGTCTTCACAAGCAGGATCACGGCCGAGAATACCTACGCCGCCGTCCTCACCGGCCGTTTCGAGGCCGCCGGCGTCTACAACCTCGTCGTCCGCGCCTACACCGCCAGCGGGGAAGAGATCCAGTCCGACCCCATCCAGGTGGTCGTCATGCCCGAGCCCGAGGAGACGGCCGTGCCCAGGACGACGGCTGAAGTTGTGGGTGTCACCGAATTGCGCACGGGCCCCAGCGGTGAATACAACCAGGCTGGAACGCTGGAGCCCGGACAGATCATCACCGTCACTGGCCGGACCAGGGACCA
>DAOUID010000153.1:0-2043 GCA_034428315.1 Dehalococcoidia bacterium | reverse complement strand
ACAAGATGTAGTATATGCCCCCAACACAGGGAATGGTGGCATACAAAAAATACCTTTATCAGAGAGGTCGTCGAAGAGGAACTGGCCGAAGCCGCTGCGTTCGATCCGCTTGAGGTACTTGGCGGGGATGATCTGGTCGGTGTCGACGTCGGCGCGGTTGAGGGGGAGGGCCTTGCTGCGAACGGTCTCGAACTTCCGCATCAGCGCATCTCCCAGTCGCGGATATCGACAAAGTGGCCGGCGATGGCGGCGGCGGCGGCCATCTGGGGGCTGACGAGGTGGGTGCGGCCGCCGGGACCCTGGCGGCCCTCGAAGTTGCGGTTCGAGGTGGAGGCGCAGCGCTCGCCGGGGAGAAGGATGTCGGGGTTCATGCCGAGGCACATGGAGCAGCCGGCATCGCGCCACTCGAAGCCGGCGGCGCGAAAGACCTCGTCGAGGCCCTCGGCTTCGGCGGCGGCCTTCACGAGGCCGGAGCCGGGCACGACCATGGCGCGCACGCCCGGGGCAACCTGGCGGCCGCGCACGGTGGCGGCGGCCTCGCGCAGGTCGGCGAGCCGCGAGTTAGTGCAGGAGCCGATGAAGACGCGGTCGAGGGGGATGTCGGCGAGCGCCGTGCCCGCCTCGAGGTCCATGTAGCGGAGGGCGCGCTCGGTCTGCTCGCGGCCGGCCTCGCTGGCGGCGTCGGCGGGGTCGGGGACGCGCCCGGTGACGGGCGCGCTCTGGGCTGGGTTGGTGCCCCAGGTGACGCAGGGCTCGATATCGGCGCCATCGAGGTCGACGGTGGTGTCGAAGTGGGCGCCCTCGTCGGTGACGAGCCCTCGCCAGTGGTCGAGAGCCCGCTCCCAGGCGCCGGCGGCGGGGCTGGAGGGACGGCCTTCGAGGTAGGCGAAGGTGGTGTCGTCGGGGGCGACAAGTCCGGCGCGGGCGCCGGCCTCGATGCTCATGTTGCAGATGGTCATGCGGCCCTCCATGGAGAGGGAGCGGATGACCTCGCCCCGGTACTCGACGATGTGGCCGGTGCCGCCGCCGACGCCGATGGTGTTGATGATGGTGAGGATGACGTCCTTGGCGGTGACGCCGGGGGAGAGCTCGCCGTTGACCTCGATGGCCATGGTGCGCTGGGCGGCCTGGGGCAGGGTCTGGGTGGCGAGGACGTGCTCGACCTCGGAGGTGCCGATTCCGAAGGCGAGGGCGCCCATGGCGCCGTGGGTGGAGGTGTGGCTGTCGCCGCAGACGATGGTCATGCCGGGCTGGCTGAGGCCCTGCTCGGGGCCGACGACGTGGACGATGCCCTGGCGGGGATCGTCGATGTCGTAGAAGGGCACCTCGAACTCGGCGCAGTTGGCGCGGAGGGTCTCGACCTGCTGGATGGAGAGGGGGTCGTCCCAGGGGCGGTCGCGGCCCTCGGTGGGGACGTTGTGGTCGACCGTGGCGAGGGTGCGGTCGGGACGGCGGACGGGGCGGCCGGCCAGGCGCAGTGACTCGAAGGCCTGGGGAGAGGTGACCTCGTGGACGAGGTGCAGGTCGATATAGAGGAGGTCGGGGAGGCCTTCCTCGCGGCGGACGAGGTGCTCCTCCCAGATCTTCTCGGCGATCGTCGGCATCGGCTTCCCTCGGGCGGCGAACGGGTGGGGCGCGCCGCGGGCGCTATTGTGGCCCGCCGGGGCGAAACCCGCGAGTGGGGAAGCCTACGAGAGGGGGCAGGCGCCGCAGTTTCCGCGGGAGCAGTGGCGGGCGTGGAGCCGGAGCGCACCCTGGAGGGGGGCGGCGCGGGCGAGGGGATCGCCACCGGCGGAGCCGAGCCAGCCGGCAAGCGAGCGGAGCTGGCCGTAGGGAGCAGGGGCGGGGAGGGCGCGGAAGCGATCGAGGGCGGCCTCCTCGGACCAGAGGCGGGCGCCGAGGGCGACGGGGAGAACGGCGTTGACGGCGAGCTCGACGGCGGCGGCGGCGCCGATGCCGGGCGCGCGCAGGGCGCGGGGGATGGCGGCAGGTTCGGCGAGGGCCTCGGGCCAGTCCGGGGCGGCACCCGGCCAGAGGCGGGCG
>DAOUID010000152.1:0-1753 GCA_034428315.1 Dehalococcoidia bacterium | reverse complement strand
GGCATCTCCCCCATCGAGGCCATCAAGCGCCTCATGACGCACGGCGTCATGGCCGCCATGAACGACACCATCGACTACGAGACGGCTGCCATCGTCTCCTCGGAGCTCGGTATCGCCCCCTCCCCGGAGGCTGCCCCCGGCGCCGTTGCCACCGCCGTCCGCGCGGACGAGGAGGAGGCGACGGAGGAGGCCGGGGCGCCGCGCCCGCCCGTCGTGACCATCCTCGGCCACGTCGACCACGGCAAGACGAGCCTGCTCGACGCGATCCGTGAGACCAATGTGGTCGCCGGTGAGGCGGGCGGCATCACCCAGCACATCGGCGCCTACCAGATCGAGCGTGGGGGCAGCCCCATCACCTTCATCGACACCCCCGGCCATGCCGCCTTCACCGCCATGCGCGCCCGCGGAGCCCAGATCACCGACATCGCCGTCATCGTGGTCGCGGCCGACGATGGTGTCATGCCCCAGACCATCGAGGCGATCGATCACGTCCGCGCAGCCGACGTTCCCATGATCATCGCCATCAACAAGACCGACCTCCCCGCCGCCGACGCCGACCGCGTCAAGCAGCAACTCACCGAGCAGAGTGTCGTCGTCGAGGAGTACGGCGGCGACGTGCTTGCGGTCCCCGTCTCCGCTACCACGGGAACCGGGCTGCCCGAGCTCCTCGAAGCGATCGACCTCGTCTCCGAGATCCAGGAGCTGAACGCCAATGCCGAGCGGTTCGCCACCGGCACCGTGATCGAGGCCGAGCTGGACTCCCGCCGCGGGGCGCTCGCGACCGTCCTCGTCCGCAACGGCACCCTGCGCCAGGGCGACGCCCTCGTCAGCGGGCTCATCAGCGGCAAGGTGAAGGCGATGTTCGACGAGCGGGGCGAGCGCCTGAAGGAAGCTGGACCCGCCCGCCCCGTCCGCATCATGGGCCTCGAAGACGTGCCCGCCGCCGGTGACGCCATCGAGGTTGTCGAGAGCGAGCGCGCCGCCCGCCGCATCGTCGAGCAGGCCCGCCGCGAGGAGGAGGGCGCCGCTGGAGCGCGGCGCGGGGGCATCACCCTCGATACGCTCTTCAACGAGGTCAGCGCCGGCAACGTCAAGGAGCTCCTGCTCATCCTCAAGACCGACGTGCGTGGCAGCGCCGAGGCCATCCGCGGCTCCCTCCAGGGCCTCGGCACGGGCGAGGTCAAGGTCAAGGTCATCCACTCCGCCACCGGCCCCGTCAGCGAGTCCGACGTCATGCTCGCCGACGCCTCCGGCGCGATCATCCTTGCCTTTAACGTGCGCACCGAGACGTCCGCTGCCAGCCAGGCCGAGATCAACGGCGTCGAGATTCGTAGCTACGAGGTTATCTACCAGCTCATCGAGAGCGTCGATCAGGCGCTCGAGGGTCTGTACGAACCCGTCTACGAGCGCGTCGTCGATGGGACCGCCGAGGTCCGCCAGCTCTTCCGCTCCAGCCGTGTCGGCCAGATCGCCGGCTGCTACGTCACCGACGGCACGCTCCTCCGCGGCGATCGCGTCCGCGTCCTCCGGAACGGCGACGAGGTCGCCGACACGAGCTGCGGCGGGCTGCGCCGCTTCCAGGACGACGTACGCGAGGTGCAGCAGGGCTTCGAGTGCGGGGTCGTTCTCGAGCGCTTCGACGCCTTCGAGGAGGGCGACCTCCTGGAGTTCTACCACCAGCAGCGCGTGAACTAGCGCGGCCCCGGATTGGAATCGCCATGAGCCGGCGCACGAGCCGTGTCAGCGAGTTGCT
>DAOUID010000151.1:0-10314 GCA_034428315.1 Dehalococcoidia bacterium | reverse complement strand
ATCGTGTTCATCTTCATGCGCGCGATTCCCGGTGATGCCGGCCTCGTCAAGTGCGGCGCCGCCGGCAGCTTCGACGAGACCTGCTTCGAGCAGGTCCGCAAGGAGCTCGGGCTCGACAAGAGCTACTTCGAGCAATACACCCTCTGGCTCGGCGATATCGTCTTAAGGGGAGACTTCGGCTTCTCCCCGATCAAGCGCGAGCACATCAACAGCGAGATCGGTCCGCGCATCTGGAACACCGCCCAGGTCGGCCTCTTCTCCATCGGCTTCACGCTGCTCATTGGGGTCCCCGTGGGCGCCATATCCGCCATCCGCTCCGGGCGCGCCATTGACTACGTGTTGCGCTTCTTCGCGGTGCTTGGTCTCTCCGTACCCAACTTCTGGATTGCCACGCTCGTCATCATCTTCCCCGTGGTGTGGTGGGGAGCCCGCTGGGTTCCGGATTGGGTGGGCTGGGAAGAGCCCTGGGACCACCTCCGCGTCGTCGCCATTCCCGCCTTCATCTTCGCCCTCGCCAGCGGCGCCACGGTCGCCCGCATCGTGCGCTCCTCCATGCTCGAGGTGCTTCGCAGCGACTACGTCCGCACCTCGCGCGCCAAGGGGCTGCGCGAGTTCGCCGTCGTGAGCCGGCACGTCTTCCGCCCCTCCATGATCGCCCTCTTCACCATCGTCGGACTCCAGCTCAGCGTCGTGCTCGGTGGGTCCGTCATCCTGGAGGCCATCTTCGGGATCCCCGGGATGGGGAGTTGGGTGATCCGCTCCGTTGGGGATCGCGACTTCATCGTCATCCAGGGCGTCGTGGTCTTCTTCGCCACGTGGTTCCTGGTCATCACCCTTCTTGTCGATATCGGCTACGCGTGGGTCGACCCGCGCATTCGCTACTAGGTGGTGGGAAAGTTATGACCACGGCAGGCGAGGTCGGCGGGCTCTCCGGGCTGGAGATGGAGAAGAGCTTCCGCGAGAAGCGTCTCCTTCCGCTTGCCCGCTTCGTGCGGAAGCAGCCGCTCGGCACCATCGGCGCCATCATCATCGTCCTGCTCATCGCCGGGTCCATCTTCGCCCCCTACCTGAACACCGAGAATCCCAAGAGTTCGATCCGGGGAGCGCCCACGCTTGGCGCCCCCAGCGGCGACCACTGGTTCGGCACCGACCGGAGCAAGCGCGACGTCTGGTCGCGCGTGCTCTACGGCGGCCGCCCCACGCTCCTCATCGGCTTCGGCGCCGTGGCGCTCACCATGGCCGTCGGAATCACGCTCGCCCTCGCTGCAGGCTACATCGGCGGTCTCGTCGACATTCTCATTTCCCGCCTTATCGAGGTCATCGTCGCCGTTCCCGCCATCCTCTGGCTCTTAATGTTCACCACCGCCATCGACCGCAGCGTGCAGACGCTCATCTTCTCGGTCGCCTTCACGTTCACGCCCATCACGATCCGCTTCTTCCGGGGCAACGTGCTTCAGGAACGGTCCATCACGTACGTCGAAGCGGCGCGCGTGATCGGCGCTTCCGGTCCGCGCATCATGTTCCGCCACATCCTGCCCAACCTGGCGCCCCTCGTGATCGTGGCCGCCAGCATCACCATTCCCGCCGCCATGCTCTCCGAGGCCGGCCTCACCTTCCTCGGGCTCGGGCTCGATCCGGGAACGCCCTCCTGGGCCCAGGACTTCGGGACCGGCAACCGTCAGTACTTCCGCACGGCCTGGTGGATGCTGATCTTCCCCGGCGCCGCCCTCGCGCTCGCCGTCCTCGCCTTCAACTTCTTCGGCGATTCGATGCGCGACGTGCTCGACCCGCGCCTCCGCGGCTCGGGCCTAATCTAGGAACGAGGGCCCTCAGAGGCCCGGGGACTACTGGCTCTCCAGCGAGCGCACAACCGCGCCGCCGTGGTGGTAGTCCACCTCCAGCTGCACCTTGCCCTCGTCGTTGAACTCAAGGTAGGTCATCCCGTCCGAGTACCACTTCTTGCCCTTGTGCTCCGCCCCGAAGGCGTCGTGCGTGACCGTCGCGCTCATGCGCCACGTGAAGGCGACGCCGTCGTCGGCTGTCCAGAACTTCTCCGGGATGAGCACCAGGTCGGGCGCGCCCTGCAGGCCCGCCGCGAAGAACTCACGGATGGCCGGCCATCCCACCTTGTCCTCGCCTGCCACGATGTCGCGCAGGATCGCGTCCTCCGCGAGGAACGGGCCGGGCGCGTCCGCGTCCCCGCTGCTCCACGCCTTGAACAGCTCGATGGCCGTGTCGATCTCTTTCTGTCCCGCCATTGCTCGTGTCTCCCTTACTCGCCCTCGCGGGCGTATGACATGCCGATGATAGTCGAGAGGTGCTGAACCATTGACAGCTTCAGCGCCGTTCCGATGGCCGCCATGTTTGGCGCCGGGTTCGCCCCCGTGATGAAGATGCGCAGGGCCGAGGTGTTGGCGCACGCGCCCTTGAACTGGTTGAACACATCCCAGTAGGCCCACGTCTCCTTCGTGATGACGTGCCCGGTCACGTCCGCGATGTATTCGCGCCACTGCGGCGGCTCCATCACCCCCCGCCCCCGCATCCCGCCGAGGAAGAGCCAGTCCTCGTTCGGCTCCCCGATGTGCGAGAACTCCCAGTCCGTGAACGCCTGCACGTGGTCGCCCTCGTGGATGAAGTTCAGCGGCCCCGGATCGCCGTGCACCAGCGTCAGCCTGAGGTCGTCGGGGGCGTTGCGTTTCAGCCAGGTGGCCGCCTCCTCGAGCAGGGGTTCTGGCAGCACCCGCCCCCAGCGATGCACGTCCATCCAGCGGTCGACCTGCTGATGCACGGCGTCGAGCGGGATCGAGGGGATGCGCGCGAAGGGAATCTCCTTCGCGCGCCAGTCGATCTGGTGCAGCTCGTGGAGTTTCGTGACGTAGTCGCGCAGGGCCGCCTCGTTTGGCGGGCCGCTGCTCCCCTCCACCCAGTCCATCATGAAGAAGGGCGTGCCGATAACCGACGGGTCGAACTCCACGAAGCGGATGTAGGCGACCGGGAATCCCGCCGCCCGCATCGCCCGCATCGTCCGGATCTCGTCCAGCGAGTTCGTCCCGAACATGCCCGCCTGCTCCACCCGCAGCGCGAACGACCGCTCCACCGCCTCGCCCCCGCGCTGGTAGCTCGCGTTCACCCGGAACATCCCCCGGGAGTGCCCGATGGTGATGCGCTCGAGCGGCCCCACCTCGACCCCGTCATCCGACGGGAGTTTGGCGGACAGGTAGGCCGCGAGCTGGGGCCGTGCGACCTCAATGTTCAACACGGCGCGGCCTCCCCCCGAATGCCATCAGCATCGGCATCGTCTCGTTCAGGGTGTCCGTTGCCTGCTGAACGATCAGCGGCCGCAGGTCGGCCCTGATCGCGTCCGCCGCCGCCGAGTCGTTCGCCACCGCGTGGCTCAGCAGGAGGCTCGCCTGCTGCAGCGCCGTGAACCCGCGCGTCTCGCCCTCGCTCCCCTCCAGCACCGCCTCCATGTCCGGGTGGTCGCGCAGCAGGCCTTCGATGACCGCCTCCACCGCGTCGATCTGCGCATCCACGTGCTCGTCGCCTGCGATGAGCGCGCGCGCGTACTCCAACGTGCCCATCAGCTGGCTCGCCGCCGCCCGCGCCCACGTGTCGTCCAGGTTCGGGAGGAGCTGGTTCTCGATGGTGTGCACCGCGCCCGCGAGCACCTCGTCGACGGTCGGTCGTTTCTCCTCCGGCATATGGCCCCGCGCTAGCTGCCGCGAAGGGCCGCGGCCGCTTCCGCCTCGCGCTCGAAGTCCCAGCCGCCGCCCCAGAGCGGGTCGCTCGGATCCTCGCCGATCTGCTCCATGCCCTCCTCCATGAACCACTCGAAGGTGTGGGCGTGGCCGCTGCGGAAGTCGTACTCGTTCTCGAAGCCGAACAGCGTCTCCGCCTTCTTGATGCTGAGGGCCGAGTGGTGGAACCGCCCGAAGAGATGGCCGAACACCGGCCGATCCGTCGGCCGGCTCCAGTCGAAGCCCCACTCTCCCAGCTTGTCCTCCGGGATGTGCACGATGTCGGCCGGCTTCCCCACGATGTCTGCCAGGGTCTCCACGTAGTACTGCGTCGTCACTGCCTCGTTCGTCAGGTTGAAGGCCTCGCCCTTGGCTGCATCTTGCCCCGCGATGTCGATCTGGAAGCGCACGAGGTCGTCCACGTGCCCGTACGAGCACACCACCAGCCCCTCGTGCGGGATGAGGATGGGCTGGCCCCGCAGGAGGCGCAGGAACATCGGCGCTTCCATGTCGTAGATGTTGTTGTTCGGCCCGTAGATCGCCGCCGGACGCACGGCCGATACCGGGAAGCCCGTCTTCCGGTGCTGCTCGAACAGGCGCTGCTCCGTGTACGCCTTGAACCCCCCGTACGTTTCCCTCGGCTCGTCTGTGTAGGGGTTCGTCTCCGGCCAGGGCATGTTCCCCGAGGGCTTGTAGCACATGATCGAGCTGCAATAGATGTAGTGCCCGATCTGGCCGTCGAGCAGCTCGACCAGGAAGTCCAGGTCCGACTTCCCGGCCACCATCACGAACCCGGAAATGTCGAAAACGGCATCGAACTCGCGGCCTCCGAGCGCCGCCTTCATCGACTCGTTGTCGGTCCGGTCGGCAATGAGCCGCTCCGTGCCCGGTGGCAGGTCCACCGAGGTCACGCCCCGGTTCAGCACCGTCACCTCGTGACCGCGCGCGGCCAGCTCCTTGACGGTGCGCAGCCCCACGAAGGTGGAGCCCCCGAATACCAGCGCCTTCATCGCAAACCCTCCATCTCGCTGCTCGCGTCCGACCCCGGATCGCTACTCGAAGACCACCGCCTCAAGGTGCGCGAGGCCTACATCGCCGCCGCTCCGCAGCAGCGTGAAGCTCTCCGCCCAGGCGTGGTCGAACTCTCGTTCCGTGCCGTCTTCCTCGACGATCTTCTGGGGATGCGAGGCGTCCCACACCTCGCCCTCGACATGATACTCACCGCGCCAGACGCCCTGTCCCAGGCCGTCGTTGAAGCCACCGAAGTAGCCCCCGCCCTGGCAGTACACCCAGCCCAGATCCTCGAACTCGTACTCGCGCTTCGTCCCGTTCTCATCCGTCAGCGCGAAGCTGCCCGACTTCACCCGTTTCGGTCCGTCGGGGTAGAACGCGAGGTCGTGCTCGATTTCCGCCACCTCGACCTGTGAGTCCTCGAACAGGATCGCGCCCTCCTGCTGGAGTCGCTGGCCGTCGTTCCGATCCATCGTCTGGTAGAAGCCGCCGTGGTCGGGCATGCGGAACAGCACCCACTGGCGCAGCGCCTGCGTCCGCTCCTGCCGGTGCTGCGAGGGCGCTCCGTGCTCTCGTGGCCCGCCCCGTCCCGGCATCGACCCCCAGGAGTGGTTCCGGAAGAAGAACCACTTGTCCGGGGTCGCCGTGTACGTCTGGCCCCCCACCGTCACCGTCCCCTCGACTGTGCCCACCACCTCGTACACCGCCCGCGACGCGACGAAGCGCCCGCCCTGGCGGGTATAGGTTGGCTGGTCCTCGTACGGAACGGCCGTCGAGCGGCAGACCAGGTCGCACTCGATGCCGTAGTCGTTCTCCTCCAGCACCAGCCGCACCGTCTCCATCGGCTCGACGATGTCGATCCGCAGCGGCCCGATGCCGTTGGTGTTGATGTCCGACCGCAGCCGCCGCGAGAGCCGGATGTTGTGCTGCTTCCCCTCATGGCGGATGCAGACGAACCCGTCGAGCACATCGTTGTTCGTGTACAGCCGCACCAGCCCGATCATCTGGACCTTGCCCTCGGTGTCGCACAGGCAGATGTAGTGACCGTCGTTCCAGTGCTTGTCCGTCGCGGTCACCGCGCCGAACGCTTCCGTGATCTGGTGCACCGGGTGCTCGTCGAAGTTCGTCAGCCCGTACCGGCTCATGACGGTGTCCCTTCAGTGCGTCCTGGCGCCTAGTCGTGCGCCACTTCGACGAGCGGCGCGAAGAAGTCGACCTGGTCGATCCAGTTCTGCGGGCTCGGGCACGGCTCCCAGAAGCCGGTTTCGATGATGACGTGCTCGATGCCCGCTTCCTTCGCCTCCTCCACCTTCGGGATCATGTCCGCAGCCGTGCCGCTCCACGACATCGGCCCGAAGAAGCCTCCGTGCCAGGGCTCGATGCCCGGCATCGTCGGGTTGGCGAAGATGCGCATGTAGTTCTTCAGCGGCCCGCGGCCGTACTCGGCGGCCAGCGCGTTCAGCCCGGCCATGCCCTGCATCACCATCTCCGGCGGGGCCCCCGCCGGGTTCCAGGCGTCGGCCAGCTCGGCGATGCGGCGCTGACCCTGCGGGTTCCCGCCGCCGCCCATCGCGATCTCGATCTGCGGCTCGCCCGCCGCGTTCCGCTGCACCGGCTTCGGCGAGCTGTCGCACTTGGGCACGTCGAAGAACTCGCCGTGGTACTCGACCGGGTCCGGCAGCCAGCACGCTTTCAGCGCCCGCACGAAGTCCGTCATGCGGGCCCCGCGCTGCGTGAAGGGCGTATCCATGTGGTCGTACTCGTCCTTGCTCCAGCCCAGCCCCAGGCCCGCGATCACGCGCCCGCCCGAGAGGATGTCGAGCGTCGTCAGGCGCTTCGCCAGCAGCAGCGGCCGGTAGTACGCCGTCACCAGGATCGACGTCCCGATCTGCACCCGCTCCGTCGCCGCCGCCACGAACGCCAGCAGCTCGATCGGCGAGAGCATGCAGCGATACGGGTCCGGCATCTTCACCTCTGTGGGGCCGCCCGCGTACCCGACCTGCGGGTCGTCCGGGACCATGAAATGGTCCTGGACCCAGAGCGAGTCGAAGCCCGCCGCCTCGGCGTTCCGGGAGAAACCGAGGACCGCCGAGCGGTCCGCGTGGGGGTTCAGCTGGGGCAGGCACAGTCCGATCTTCATGGGCGAAATCACCGTCCGTCAGAAGTGCCCGCAGTCTACCGGGTTTCCGTACCGGGCGATGGCCCGGCCCGGCGAGGTCGGGAGAGCGCGGTGTAAAGGAAACTTGACAGGCAATGGAGTGTCAAGGATACTTGACTTCAGGAGGACGCCATGTCGATCAGTCAGGTCGCCGCCAAACGAATCTACGACCGCTGGGTATGGGTTGCCTTCATCGCCTACTCGGGCCTTCTCGCCGGCGTCATCACGACCCTCCAGACCCACCCGGAGGCAGCCTGGCGCTACCCCGTGGCCGTCACGCCGATGATCCCCTGGGTCTTCACGGTGGCCGCGTACGTCCGCTACTACCGGCGCATGGACGAGCTCCACCAGCGCATGGCCCTCGAGGCGTTCGCCTTCGCCTTCGCCGGCACCGCGCTCCTCACCTTCACCTACGGCTTCCTCGACTTCGCCGGACTCCCGCGCATCAACTGGTGGTTCGTCTGGCCCGTCATGGCGGCCCTCTGGATCATCGGCGGCTTCCTCGCCAGGAAGCGCTGGCTGTGAAGAACACCCTGCGCGAGCTCCGCGCCGAGCGCGGCTGGACCCAGGCCGACCTCTCCGAGCAGCTAGGCGTTAGCCGCCAGACCATCAACGCCATCGAGACCGGCAAGTACGACCCCAGCCTCCCCCTCGCCTTCCGCATCGCCGCCCTCTTCGGCCGCCCCATCGAGGCCATCTTCCACCCGGACGCCCCCTGACCCGTACCCCGAGGAGTAAGCTCTCACCAACTAGCTATCCGGACAATGCGCGAGCCATGTGCGCCGATACTTTATCTCCGGCGGACCGTAGCGAACGGATGTCGCGTATCCGCCACAGGGACACTGGGCCTGAACGGGCTCTGCGGCGTCTCCTCACTAGCCTCGGATACAGGTATCGCCTCCAGTACAAGAAGGTGCCGGGTAGGCCAGATATTGCGTTTCCGGGTCGACTTAAGGTTATATGGGTGCATGGTTGCTTTTGGCACCGGCACCCCGGCTGCAAGAACGCAAGGCTCCCCAAGTCAAGACTGGACTTCTGGCTGCCCAAGCTCGAAGGGAATCGCCGGCGGGACCTAGCCACACAGGCCGAAGTCCGGCGAATGGGGTGGGAGTGCCTTATCGTGTGGGAGTGCGAGTTGGCGGACCAGTCTCGGTTGGCAGAGCGCCTCACGGCCTTTCTGGATGACGATGCTCCGCTCGATTGAGCTATTCACAGGAACGGGCGGGCTTGCCCTCGGCATTGCCAAAGCTGGTTTTGTGCATGAGCTGCTAGTCGACATCGACCGACATGCGGTTGCAACTTTGCGGGACAACCGGCACCGCGTCCGGGAGATGGAGGGTTGGGAAGTTCTGTGTGAGGACGTTGCGTCGCTCGACTACGAACCCCACGCGGGATTGGTGGACCTGCTGGCTGCCGGGGCTCCCTGTCAGCCCTTCTCGTTAGGGGGCAAGCATGCCGGTGATCAAGATAGCCGGAACATGTTCCCGCAGGTGCTCCGAGCCGTGCGGGAGCTCCAGCCGAGGGCAATCCTGATAGAGAACGTCCGCGGCCTAATTCGTCCGAGCTTTCGCCCCTACTTTGAATACGTCTTGCGACAGTTGGAACTTCCTGAGCGGGAGATCAGGGAAGGCGAAGGGTGGCACACGCATAGTGCTCGACTTGCCGGCGACATCATGCAAGGCGTCGGCGACCATGAGCTGTCCTACGACGTGACACACCAACTCATCAATGTGGCGAATCTAGGCACTCCGCAGCGCCGCGAACGTGTCTTCGCTATTGCCTTCCGCAGGGACCTGGGCATCCGCTGGGAGTACATTGAGCCGACGCACTCCCGAGATGCTCTTCTGTACGCCCAGTATGTCGATGGATCCTACTGGCGCGAGCACGAGGTGCCCGAGCAGACACCTCCTGAGTCTCTTCGTTCCGCCGTTGCGAGACTTGCCTTGTGGCCTCGCCCTCCTGAGTATCGGTGGCGCACGGTCAGAGATGCACTCCGGGGCCTGCCCGAACCGGTGGACTATAGAGAACATGTACTGTTCCCGAACCACATGGGTAACCCTGGCGCCCGGTCCTACAAGGGCCACACTGGTTCACCGCTGGATGAGCCGGCAAAGACGCTCAAAGCTGGAGTGCACGGCGTGCCGGGCGGCGAAAACATGCTTCGTAGCCCGGATGGGACCGTCAGGTACTTCACAGGCCGAGAGGCAGCACGCCTTCAGGGGTTCCCGGACGAGTACGAGTTTAGTGGCCCTTGGTCGGAGATCATGAGGCAACTGGGTAACGCCGTGCCTGTCACGGTCGCAGAAGTCATTGCCGGGCGAATGGCTGAGCGGTTGACGCAGGCGAAGGGTGCTGACTTGGAGGCATCGGTGGTGGCGGCTAGCTAGCCCTTGCCCCCCTCAAGGTGTTCCCGGATCTCCGCAAGGATCTCCTCGGGCTCGCGCTTTTGCGCCATCTTGTCGTACCAAGGGCGACCGGGGTGTATCTCGTCCCAGTCGGAGCGGTCACTACCGTAGCGGCCAGACCCTGGGTCATTGATGCCGAAGCCCTCCACAGCAACATTCCAGAGGGGCCGAGATCGGGCAATCAACAGCGTCTCCCCTAGTGGGATCCAAAGATCCTCGACGAGGAGGTACTTGCAGCGGAAGTCTTCAAGATGCAGATTCCTTGCCGCTGCCACAGAATTCGCATGCTTCCTTAAGCGGTCGAATAGCCGACGCCCGATGGCACTCCTAGTGCTGGGGAGACCCGTCCTCCTGCCTTGGGGTTCCGCCTTCCCTACGTAGATGGGTGTCTCACACCCATCCGAGCTGATGGCTTCATACGCAGTGAAGTCGCCTTGGTAGTACAGAGCGTAGATGCCCACGCCCCGGAATGGGTCCGGAGGCAGGGCGAGGCAAGGCTGGTCAAGCAGGGCGGCTACGATGCTCTCGCCGAGTCGAGAGCGGTCTAGCGGGTTGTAGGGTTGTTCCTCTTGATTGCTCACGACTCCATTTTCTCATGATCAATTCACCTCGGGAGCCCTGAGGCCCACCCTGACTCCGACCAGCCGCAGGGCGCAGAACTAATTGATACAAGGTATCAATTAGGATAGAGTCCCGATTGCCGGCAGCCTGCGGGCTCCCGAAATTCTGTCTGCCTTTGGAGGCGCTCTCCCCGTGAGATTCTCGACTTTCCTCGCGGCCACCCTGGCCGCCGCCCTTCTCGTCGTCGCCTGTAGTGACGATTCCAGCTCCGAGCCAGCCCCCGCCACTCAAGCCCCCGCCGCCCGCGAAGTCGTCGAGGACGATCACGCCCACGAGGATGACCACACCCACGAGGATGACCACGCCGACGACGGCCACATGGTCGCTTCCGCCGGCGCCGGCCGCATCATCGTCAGTGATGCCGAGTCGCCCTACGTGTCCG
>DAOUID010000150.1:0-2819 GCA_034428315.1 Dehalococcoidia bacterium | reverse complement strand
GCACTGGAGACGGTCTCGGCAAACGTCATGCGGGGTCCTCGGCGTGGAGTCGCCGGATTCTAGCGGTCCCGGTGTGTTGGTGCTGGATCGGAGGTGGGAAGAGGGGTGGAGGCGCCGACCGGAATCGAACCGGTGATAAAGGTTTTGCAGACCTCTGCCTTACCACTTGGCCACGGCGCCGCGGGGAAGAGCTGGTGCCCAGGGTGAGATTTGAACTCACACGCCCCGAAGGGCACTGCCCCCTCAAGACAGCGTGTCTGCCGGTTCCACCACCTGGGCCCAGACCATCGATCGTAGGCAGCACGCGGGCCTGCGGCAAGCGCGCCGGTCCAACGCCACGCGATCTCAGGAAGAGGGTTTGGCAGGGGTGGCAGGACTCGAACCCGCGACACTCGGATTTGGAGGCCGATGCTCTACCAACTGAGCTACACCCCTGCGGCCCTTCGATCGTACCAAACCCCTGCGTCACGGGCCCCGCCACCCGCCTCGCCCCGCGAGCGTTGTTCGTTGGCCGTCCCTCCCCAACACTCGGTGAATGACACGACATCTGCTTGATTCCGCCGACCTCACGCCCGCCGAGATCGGTTTCCTCCTGGAGACCGCCCTGGAGTTCAAGCGTCGTCCCCGCGAGCTGCTCGAGGGCCAGCACCTCGCCCTCCTCTTCGAGAAGCCGTCGCTGCGAACCCGCGTCAGCTTCCAGGTCGGCATGCATCACCTTGGCGGCGAGACCCTCTACCTCGCACCGCAGGAGGTGGGCCTCGGCGAGCGCGAGGCGATCAAGGACGTCGCCCGCGTCCTCGCCCGCTACGTCGATGTCGTCGCCGTGCGCACCTTCGGCCAGGGCATCATCGAGGAGTACGCCCGCTTCTCCGGCATTCCCGTCGTCAACGCCCTCACCGACGAGCAGCACCCCTGCCAGGCCCTCGCCGACCTCCTCACCCTGCGCGAGCGCTTCGGCGACACCCGCGGCCACTCCCTCGCCTTCATCGGCGACGGCAACAACGTGTGCTCCAGCCTCATCGTCACCGCGGCCTCCCTCGGCATGGACGTGCGTCTCGCCTCGCCCCAGGGGTACCGCCCGCCCGAAGCGGTCCTCACCGCCGCCCAGGTGCGAGCCGGCGAGACGGGCGGCTCCTTCCTGCTGACCGCCGACCCCGAGGAGGCGGCCGCCGGAGCGGACGCGCTCTACACCGATACCTGGATCTCCATGGGCCAGGAGCGCGAGGCGGAGCAGCGTCGTATCGACTTCGTCGGCTACTGCCTCAGCGAGGATCTCGTTGCCCGCACGTCCCCGGACGCGCTCATCATGCACGACCTCCCCGCCCACCGCGGCGAGGAGATCACCGACGGGGCCATGGAGTCGCCCAACTCCATCATCTTCGACCAGGCGGAGAACCGCGTCTGGGCCCAGGCGGCCGCTGTGGCCTTCCTCCTGGGGCTGGTGGAGGCGCCTTCCGCCTGACCTCTGGCCTGCGGCGCGTTCGCTATGATTGCCGGGGAGGGCGGCGCCTCGGCGCCGCGAGCGATGAGCCATGGACTTCCAGCAGGCCCGCGAAGTCCTCAACCAGTTCGATTGGTCCGCGGCGATCGACGTTCTGCTCATCGCTGCCGCAATCTTTGCCGCCTTCCGGCTGCTCAGCCGCACGCGCGCCATCACCCTCCTGCGGGGCGCCCTTGGCCTCATCCTCGTCCTCGTGATCCTCGGGCTCGCGCTCGATCTCACCGCTATCAACTGGATCCTCGCGAACGGGCTCGTGGCCCTCATCGTCGGCGCCGCCGTCATCTTCCAGCCCGAGATCAGGCGGGGGCTCGACCTCCTCGGCCGCACCGGCATCCAGGACCTCCTCGCCCACGACCCCACGGACGACACCATCGATGCGGTCGCCGAGGCGGCCACGCGCATGGCCCGCGAGCGCCACGGCGCCCTCATCGTCTTCGAGCGCGAGACCGGCCTGCAGGACGTCGTCGAGACGGGCGTGCCCGTCGATGCGCGCGTCTCCGCCGAGCTGCTCGAGGGCATCTTCTTTCCCAACTCGCCCCTGCATGACATGGCAACCGTTGTCCGGGGGGCGCGCGTGGTTGCCGCTTCCTGCGAACTCCCCCTTGCGGACGAGCGTCGTGGCGGCGTGCGCAGGCTCGGTACCCGCCACCGCGCCGCCGTCGGCATCACCGAGCAGACCGATGCCCTCACGGTCGCGGTCTCCGAGGAGACCGGCGAGATCAGCATCTGTCAAAGCGGTCGCCTCGAGCGGGTCGCGCGCGGTGGGTTGCTCGCCCAGGAGCTTCACCGCCGCATGGCTCGGAACACCGACGCCGCCCACGCGGATCATGGCGGGCTTGAGCGCATAACGAATGAGTGACCTCTGGGTCCGCCTCCGTCCCCTCCTCCTCACGGCGCGAGCCCTCGCCGTTACGGCCGTCCTCGCCATCGTCCGCAACTGGCTGCTCGCCATCTTCAGCCTCGTCGCCGCCTTCGCCATCTGGTTTCTCGTCGAGGACGTCGAGAACCCGCGTATCGAGGCCACCGTTCCCGGTGAGGACCAGGCCCCGATTCCCGTCGAGGTCGTCAACGTTCCCAGTGGGCTCATCGTTGACGAGGTCGCTCCCATCCGCGTCTTCGTCGAGGCACGGGAGGAGGAGGTCGGGGAGCTGCGCGCGGCCGACTTCAAGGCGGTGGTCGATGGGTCCGACATCGCGGGGGAAGGCGTGCGCAGCCTCCCGGTCACCGTCACGACCGAACGCCGCGACGTCAGCGTCATCCGCGCCGAGCCCGGTACCGTCGAGGTCGCGGCCGTGGCCACGGTCAGCCGCGAGATGCC